>NZ_JAVDPZ010000011.1:0-118516 GCF_031453995.1 Nitrobacter vulgaris
GTTCAGTGCCCATTCTAAGCCTAACGGTCAAACCAGACCGCAGACTCGCAGATCACAACAACATCCGGAAGGTGGAAACAGAACACCGCTTACGAGTGATTGACATGACATATCAAAGCTCAGTGCAGTCGCAAGTTTCCGGCGGATCCCGCAAAGGTCGGTCCATCTGTCCCCGTGAAGGGGTCGCAGCAGCAAGCTGCCGGATTCGCGTCGCCGCGATCGATTGAAGTGCCGCCAATCTCATCTGGCCATATTGGGCAGCCCTGCCAGACGAAGACGAGAACGAGGTAGTTGGGCCGCAACCCAATTCCCGCGCACTCTGTCTTCAATCATACTGACGGCAGCAGGCCGCGCCGCAATTCGCGGGTGCTCCTGAGGATGGGGAATGAGCAAACACCGCGCCAGAAAGGGCCGCGCTTACGCCGCCGGGGCACGTGACGCGCTGGACAGGCTGCGCGATGAATTGCGCTGGGTGAAACCGTCGCCGTCGATCATGTCGAGCATGGATGTGTTGATCAACCGTACACGCACGAAGTTTCCGATGCCTGAGCCTGATGGAAGGAGAGAGGACAAAACATCGGTCCCATGAATCACTTCGGCGGTTGAAGCTCCGGCGAGTTGATCCGCAACAATCTCGCCTGAGATCAAGTCCCCCGACGCGCGGTCCTGGGAAGCGGCGCGCCGGGGCCGCGCCGGATCGGTATTAAACCGCCAACACGGAAGCCCACCCTAAAACTATCAACGGGCATCACAAGGCAATTCGACGATCATTCGAACCATTCTAGTGCCCGCCGTGCTGTGCGTCCCTGACAATCCAATACGGATCAGGCGGGGGAGGCGCTTCTCTCGTGCGTGACTGGTCCGCGGCGGCCAAGAAGAAGGCCGGCAGAAATGCCGGCCTTTAGAACGGTGATCGCACAATCAGGTGAGGAAGATCGCCATCAACACGACAATGGTAGCTACGGCCGCTGTGGCGGTCGCCCCTACCTTAATGAACGCCTTGTACTGCCGCTCATGAGCCGGATAGTCCATTCCATCCGACGTTGAGTACACAATCTCGCTATGGTCTGACATTTCAAGTCTCCCAAGGCACGTTGAGCTTGCATTGAGAGATTAGCGCAATCTCCACTGTCGTCGATCCTTCGGTGTGTCACGATCATGTGAGGCGTTGGGGTGGAAGGCGGCGTGGCACGGCGCAGTATGCGAGATTGGAACAAACCAGCGATAGAGAATGTTTTGCGCGGGGAGGAGGATCTCCAATGCGCAGAATCTTCTCAGAATTGGATGAACAAGAGAGACAATTTTTGCTGATGGTGACGGATTTCGGCATCGCGGTCTGTGCGGCAAAGCTGATGATCCATTTGATCAGCCTTTTCGTCGCGTGAGGAAGGTGTTCGTCGAAGTCAGCTGTCCTCAGCCGGGACGGCCTAGACAATAGTTCGCTGCGATGGCGGTGTGCGCAGGCGCGTTGTTTGGCGCTATGGTCAACCTGGACAGGCTCTGGAGAACTTCGCAGTGCATCCTTCAACGGGATGCCTTGCGGTGACGTTGGCGCAGGAAACGACCCAGCAGCCGACGTTTTCCCTTGCGCGGAATGAGGTCAATATCGCTGACTAGCTTCGCGCCACCCTTACCTCGCTCCAGAACGATCTTTCGAGTATGAAAGGCTTCGAGTTCGACGCGATGAGCCACGCTGACGACGGTGGCATTAGGGAGCTCCTTATTGAGGAGGTCCATCATCTTGTCCTGGCTCTTTGCATCGAGCGCGGATGTTGCTTCGTCCAGCACGACAATATCGGGATTATGCAAGAACAGCCGGGCGAAGGCGAGCCGTTGCTTTTCGCCCCCCGACAGCGTCTGGTCCCAGGGCGCCTCTTCCTCAAGTCGCTCCTTGAGGTGAGCAAGTCCTACTTTGTCCAGAGCAGTGCCAATTTGTTCGGGAGTCCAGTCTTCCGCAGCCGCGGGGTAGGCGGCTGCGCGACGTAACGTGCCAAACGGCACGTACGGCTTTTGCGGGAGCATGAATAACCGTCGGTCTGGATGGAAACTGACACTGCCGCCACCCCATGGCCAAAGACCAGCGATAGCACGCACCAGCGTGCTTTTGCCGGTCCCGGACTCGCCCGCCACCAGTACGCGCTCGCCGGCCTCGATGATCACTTCCGCTTCTCCCACCACGGCGGTGCCGTTGTCTAGCGTCACGGACAAGTCGTTAAGGCTGAGCATCGCGTCGTTCTCGGTCTCGCCGCGCTGAATGCGGCCGACGCCGTCGCCACGCTCGGCCCGGTCCAGCCCGTCGATCGACATCATCAGCGACGCAATCCGCCGCGCGCAGGCATTCCAGTCAGCCAGACGGGGATAATTGTCGACAAGCCAGCCGAACGCGCTCTGCACGATGGTGAAGGCCGATGCGGCCTGCATCACATGTCCCAACGTCATGCTGCCATCGAGGTATTTCGGCGCGCATAGTAACAGCGGGATGACCGGAGCGATCAGGCTCGATCCCTGCGAGACGATGGTGGTGCGCATGTGCTGACCGCAGAGGAGCGCCCATTGCTTGATGACGCTGGCGAACGTTTTGTCGATTCCGCTGCGCTCTTCCTCCTCGCCACCCAACAGGGCGATGCTTTCACCGTTCTCGCGAACGCGCGTCAACGCGTAGCGATATTCGGCTTCGGCCTGGTTTTTACTCTCCGAAACCGCGACGAAGTGACGTCCGATGTAAACCATCGAACTGCTGGTTACTCCGGCATAGATCACCGCCGCCACCACCAGGAAGCCGGGCACGGTAAATGTCGACCCGCCGACTGTCAGGGTCAGAGCGCCACCGATGGTCCAGAGCACGACAATAAAGGTTGCAGCCGAGAGGAAGGCGGATATCACGCCGGAGGCGAAATCCACTGGCGCGTCGGTGGCGACTCGCAGATCCTCGGCGATACGATATTCCGGGTTTTCGTGATCGCCGCTGACAAGATTGAGTTGATAGTAGCGGCCGTTGGTTAGCCAACGCGACACCACTGAATCGGTCAGCCACGCGCGCCAGCGGCGCTGGATGCCCATGCGTGCGAACACCTGAAAAACACCGAGCGCCACACTGCCGATCGCGAGCGGGAAGAATACCCCCGTTAAATAATAAACCGTGGCGGAGTCGCGCTTCTCGATGGCGTCAAAGATCGCGCGATTCCAGACGTTGATGGCATATTGAAATGCGACGTTTGTAATAATCAAGGCGATCAGGCCGAGAGACAACACCCATGCCAGCTTGCCGCCGTTGACACCCCAAAATCCTTTGGCGCTGATCCAGAATCGCGTGAGCAGATAGTCCCTGCGTGCCTGCTCAATCTCCTCCGGCGAGAGATCCGCGTTTGGTTCCAAGATTTCCGGAGGCGGAGGTTCAACTGCTTGTCCGGTCTCCGCGACAACTTCAAGGATCGGCGGCTTCGGCATTCGCTCACGACCTCGGTTATACGGGTATCATCAATGTTCTGTGGCGTACCGCGCCGGTCGGGATGACGCTCAGATGGGGCTGCTCGCAAGAGGAAGCGCACCTGAAAAGCTGCGGTCGTCGCAGCCCATGTGCGCGGCTATGATCTCTTGTTCAGGATTTAGTTTTTCGATCATTAACTAACCTCCCTTGATCGAGGGAGGTTAGCGTCTGGTCAGAAATAGAAAACACCGCTAGAGCGGGATATGGTGGTACCCGGAACGCTAACCCCCCATCAGCATTCTCCAGATACCATCTCTTTAGCTCGCCTGCCCGGTGGGCTTTTTTTGATGAAACACGTTCCGTCCACCTGCATTGACTCAACCGGAACGGCGATCTCATCGCTCCCATCTCGTCTGGGTCTCTCGGATTTCGATTGGTTAGCCTGACCAACAGTCGGCGACACGCATGCGAAGTTTACATGCCGTGGCTTTGAAAGACTTTCTGGCATTTCTGGCTAAGTTTCGCCCGATGCTGCTGAAGGCACTGTTGAACGGCCATGTCATCGCCTAGCAACTGTCGGCAAAAGCGTGAGGCGTCTCGGGAGCATGCTTTTTGCTCCTGCGGCGTGCCCATATGTTGCGCGCCCTGAGCAAAACAATATGTGCTTGTAAGCATGAGCGAGACAATCAAAAGCATCCTTCGCATTGTGGGGTCCTCTTTCTCGGCCGTTTGCCCGGCGCCATCCCACAACTCGCGAGCGAAGAGCAGGTTCCACCCGAACTGGTCGGTCGCTGCTTCGTCTACACCCGAACGCGGCCCCGCATCCGCGTATACCGCAACGCCATTCCAGCTCCAAAGATAGTCTTCTCGTAGATGCGCCACCATTGAAAATGGCGGGGACGAAAACATCAAAATCCGCACAAATCAGATCCTGCCTTAAGTAATTAAGAGCGTCGCGCGAGTGGCCAGTCCCTAATGGGCTGGCGCTCGCGTGCTAAAGCGCGGGTCGTGATTCAATCGCACGAACGTGTCTTGCGAGTAAGTCTTTGAATTAAAGATCCGTCCGGTCGGCGTTGTCTGATCTTCTAATCTCGAGAGCGCCTTCCGAATGCTTCGACCGCCTTAGACAACAGGATCTTCACTTCGTTCGGGGCGCGTGTGAAAGGCAAGAAAAATCCCAGCCAGAAGAAAGACAAGCTGAATAGCACGCTCAAGTTCACGATATCCGATTGGTCGGCCCTTCCCAACTGGACGTAGGCAAACGCAAAGTAAAAATAAAACAATACGCCGACGCTTAGAATGAGAAACCTTTTGGGTCGTGGCCTGACGAGCCGGCCAACAAGTTGGCCAGCCTGATATCCCACCATAACTCCAACAGGTGCTAAGAGCCGAAATGCAGAGAGCTCTGGAACAAAAAATCCATAGCTCAGAACAAATCCGATAAGGCCAAATACGCCGGTCAGCATGAGGTTCATTGTTTCTTGAGTGCTCTTGTCTCGTAGAGAATAACAAGTTTTCGCGCTGGCTGACCTGCGAACAGGGATCCTCAAATCCGGCGTGCGTGATTTGCACGATCAACTCGAGGAGTGGCCCGCAATTTCTACCGCGCGGCAGCCTACCATAAGGCTGGGGCCAGTAAACAGCGGTGAGCGGAGTCATTGTTCGTCGTCACAAGCGCGGCTTGTCCCGTAGTCCCTTGAGCGTTTGGAACCATAAGGCCCGCCGCACATTGACAGGCGCCAATGCACGCGGCCCCAGCGTTCATGGCACGCAGACATAGCCCAGTCTCCTGGAAAAGCGAAAGGAGAGAGAGCCATGACTCATCGGCGCCGTTACAAACAGACCAAGCCTTTTCAGGACCGTCTCTTTGATTTCCTTGCGGAATCGCGACAAAGAGCCGACGAAGCCCCAGACGGCATAGAGCGAGAAAAGATAATCAAGAAAATCGAGAGTGCCAAAACGGCAGCAAGAATCGATGCATGGGCGAACTCGCCAAAAATGCAGCGGCCGAAGTAAAGGCCATCAGACGCGTCGCCGGAGCTGTGATGCGTGACGAGATGCAAAATATCTTCAGAGGCGGTTGACGCCGTGCAGTCCGCTTCAGACCGAACGTTGGAAATCGGACAAAATGCGCAATGCACTCCAAAGGAATCGAAGACGCGAAACAACGACCAGCACGTATCCGAACACAGTGGATTGTCCGGTTTGCGCTCGGAACACGCGCTAGCTACTAATTCGAGCATTCTCCCGGCTAAACCGGATTTCCACTTAGTTAGCCGGGAAAAGTCTTATCCACTTCGCCGGAAAGGGATTCTAATATCCCTGCCAGCGCGGCGGTTCTTTCGTGTCAGGCCAGGACTGCGCCTTCGCATACCAGTTATCGACTTGCTTTTTCGCGAAGTCGTCTTGGTACCCGTAGCGCTCCTTCAGTTTCTTTTCGAGTTGCTCGCGATGGCCGGAGATTTCCCAGAGGTCGTCGAAAGTGAATTTACCCCACTGATCTCTGACCTTGTACTTGACCTGATCCCAGTTTTGTTCAATCCGGTCCCAGTCCATAGTTCCCTCCTTCGCGCGATTGCCGCGAAAGGGGAAAACTAAAAAACTCGAACTTCGTTCCGCCGCTGCGAAGGACGAATGGTCGCACATGGACCGCGGCATGCCGGTTTATCCAAGGAATCCAAGAACAGAGTAGAATAGGCTGTGCCGCCAATGCCTTGATGGCAATGCGCCGGCGCAAATTCCCGATACCCCCGCTGCTGTTGACTTGTCCGGGACCGACTCGAACGGCAATCTGTAGCTGTCTGGTTGAATTCGCGGTTTCACGTTCTGCGCGTTGAAAGCGCCAGGATGTCGTCTGTGGTCAATCAGGCTGCATATTTAGGAGGCGTTCGCATGGGACAGAAAGCTGGAAGCGGAACATACAGAACGTCTTTCCCGGATCCTGACTCGACCGAATTCACGCACGACGTTGAAGAATACAGTGCGCCTGATTTTCCGGAACGGTTGAGGGATCCTATGCGGGTTGACCTGGCATTGCTGGCGCGGATTGACGCTGCTCAAAAAGCTCATGGGCGGCTCGGCCAGCTCTCCGTCTGGTCGCGTTGGTACGCCTGTCAGGTCGAGGAATTGCGCGGCCGGTGGACGGAACTGTTCGACTTCTACAAAATTACAGCGCGCGCGCCGGAGGACGCCTGGATGCAACTAGCGACTTCCCTGGCGCGAGATTTCGTTCCCGGCCTGCTGGTGGACAATGTTTTTCCGACTCAGGATATGCTCGTGGAACAGGCGCGACTGTTTTCCCTGATCACAGAAGTATCGGAAGCCGTGCTCGCCCGGCGCGGTGAGGCGGAAGGCCAGGACGGATCGGAACGAATGGTCCTCGAGCAGGATTTTTTCAACGAGGAGCCGTGGAATGACGACCTGTTTGGCAAGAAACCGGACAGCATCGATACACTCATGGCAAGGTTCTCGCGAGAAAAGGAACGTTTCGCCAGATTGCTCATCGAGCAGTATTGGTCGAAGAGGGCGGTTATGTCCTTCTTTGCCGACTCTGGTCTTGAGGTGCCCGAATTCGTCGCGGATCTGCCCGCCTGACGCAATGCCCCCGCGATCCAGCGGGAGGGTCAAAAGGGAGGCTGCACACGCCGGGAACGGGTTAGACAAAACGCGTGCCAATGCGTTGGTGCCGCAGCCTGAAACCGGCAAAATAGGCTACGTCCATCATCCCCGTCGCGGCCGGTTGTCACCCGGCGTGTGCCATTGAGAGAAATGGTACGACTCTTCCGCTGGCTTTTCCATCGCTATGATGCACGCCCCACGAAACGTTGATAGGTGGAACCCGCAACGCTGGAATCGATGACAACGTTCAACAGCCTTGTCGGGCGGGATTCGAATACGCTCTCAAGCGCGCGGTTTGAAATCTGCGCGCCACCGGTGGCTCCGGCTTTTAGCTGATGTCCCGGGATGCCGCGACGGTTGGGACGGGCAGGCTTTCAAGCAGCGCTCGCAGCGTGGTCAACGTTGATTGGTCGGCGACACCGTCGACCTTTTCAGGCCGGAAGTGGCGCTGAAAAGCTGTGACCACTTCCATGGTCGGGTTATCGAATTTGCCGCTCGCCTTGATGCCGTAACCGTACCGCGCCAGCGATTGCTGTAGCGCGCGGACGTTCTCACCTTCGCTGCCGGTCTTCAGTACGTCGCCGGCCACGATTGGCGCCGGCCGGACCCAATGTCCGACGCCCGAATCGGCCAGCGAATGCCATGGAAATTTTTCGCCAGGATCCTTCTTGCGCGCAGGTGCGACGTCCGAATGGCCGACAATGCGATGAGCCAGGATATCCCTTCGATGAATGATGCCGCGACATAGCGCAATGACAGCGGCGATTTGTCGTAGCGGGAAAGCCGGATAGCCCCAGTCGTGGCCGCGGTTGACGATCTCGATACCGATCGAGCAGGAGTTGATGTCCTCTTCGCCCGCCCATGAGGAGACACCGGCGTGCCAGGCCCGCTTCGCTTCCTGAACGCATTGCACAACGCGACCGTCCTCGAGCACGACGTAGTGTGCGGACACCTCGGTTCCAGACGTGCATAGCCGCGCCAGCGCGCCTTCAACGTCGGGCATCCCGGTATAGTGCAGCACGATCATATCCGGCGGCCGCCCTTTGGCGCGGTCGCCAAAGTTTAAGGATGGCACCGTGTCGGAGACGAGGGATGAGTCAGGGACGAAGGTCGGCATTCCAACGATGGCCTTGGGGATCGGAAGAGGGCGTCGGCGTTTTAAGTCAAGACTGACGGACGCAAACATGCAACGATCCAAAACAGGCATTAGAAATCGCGGAAAACGGGAGCGCGTGCCCGACTTGTCAGCGAATCACTAGGATCATTATCCGGAGGCGTCATGCGGCATGCAATCGAATGCGTGACTCCTTTTCGCTTTTTCCTGTTAACGGCTTTGGCTTTTCCGTTAGCTGTGTGGGTGCTGCACCACCCAGGGCCACAGGGAAGGGATAGCTCGATTGCCGTGTAGGCTATCAACGCTTTCTTAACGCTAAACGCCGTTACTAAGTGGTGAAGAGCCGAACCGGCATCGGGACGGCCGAGGTCCCATTTGCGTTCGAAATCCCCATGGCAACCCTTCAAATTCCATGCGGAAGCCCGGGTTTGTCAGCTCATCTCCTTGTGGAGAAGCGATTGGGGGCCGGTCCGAGCGGTTTTACGGTGGTGAGCTGGCTCCAGGACCGGAAAAGGCGGAATTCCGGACGGTCGGAGTCGGATGGGCACACACGCGGCGAGAACGAGACATTTGCGGACGGAGGCCCGATCATGACGGCGCCGCCCATCCGTCATGTGCCTGTGCTCGGCCGCGAGGCTGTTGCCATGCTGGCGCCGCGCGCCGGCGGCATCTACATTGATGCAACGTTCGGCGCCGGAGGCTATTCACGCGCCATTCTAGCAGCTGCGGATACCCGCGTGATCGGAATCGATCGCGATCGTACCGCCATTGCTGGCGGCTTCGGTCTGGTGGAGGAGTCTGGCGGCAGGCTGACGCTGGTCGAGGACCGCTTCTCCAATCTCGCCGCGGTCTGCGCGGCGCAGGGCACAGCCGCTGTCGACGGCATCGTCATGGACGTCGGCGTATCCTCGATGCAGCTCGACGAGGCCAATCGGGGCTTCTCCTTTCGTCTCGACGGTCCGCTCGACATGCGCATGAGTGGGCAAGGGCCAACTGCCGCCGACGTGGTGGCGCGCGCGTCCGAGACCGATCTCGCCAATATCATCTACATCTTCGGCGAGGAACGTCGCTCGCGCGCCGTCGCCCGCGCCATCGTCACGGCCCGGCGGCTCGCGCCAATCGCGACCACACGGGCGCTGGCCGATATCGTGTCGAAGGTGGTTCGCGCAAAGCCTCATGAGATTCATCCCGCGACGCGGACGTTCCAGGCTCTGCGGATTTTCGTCAACGAGGAGCTCGACGAACTGATCGCGGCGCTAGCCGCGGCGGAACGCGTACTAAAGCCGGGTGGCCGGCTTGCTGTGGTGTCCTTTCATTCCCTTGAGGACCGTATCGTCAAGAACTTCCTGGTCAGGCGCGGCAAGACGGGTGGCGGTTCGCGCCATCGGCCGGAAATCGAACGGGCGTCACTCAGCTTTGCCATTCTAACGAAACGTCCGCTGACGCCGGGTGAAGAAGAAATGCACGCCAATCCGCGCGCTCGCTCGGCCAGGCTGCGCGCTGCCGAACGCACCGATGCGGCGGCAATCGATGACGGCGCCGAGCGTCCGGCCTGGCCATCGCTTGCAAACGTGATGCGGGGAGGCTGATAGGTGCGGATCATCCATTTCCTCGTCGTCTGCGCGCTTATCTATGCGGCATCGTATGTCTATCGCATCAAGATGGATTCGACCGCCCGTACTGAGCGTGTGTCGCGGCTTCAGGCTCAGGTGCGCGAGCAGCGCGAGGCCATCGCGGTCCTGCGCGCGGAATGGGCAAAGCTCGATGCGCCACGGCGTCTGCAAATTTTGGCCGAACGACATCTGAAATTGAAGCCGATTGAAACCAGACAGTTCGATTCTCTGAAGAACCTGCCGGAGCGACCGCCGAGCCTGGTGCCGCCCGGCACGTCCGATCCGATCGGTGCCATGATCGAGATCATCGATCCCGACGCCGTCACCGGTTCTCTGCCGTTGCAGGAGGCTCCGCAGTGAGTGGTCAAAACAGGCTTCCGTCGGCGTCTTGGAGTCAGCGCGTGATCCGTAACCTGCTCTATGGGCAGAACGTCGATCGCGCCGCCAAGGCGCGGGTGCGCGTCGGCTTCGTCATCATCTTATTCGGGCTGATCTATGCGGTAATCGCAACGCGTCTCGTCATGTTTGCAACATTTCCGGACGACCGGGGAGGGCATCGTGCCGCCTCGCAGGACGCGATCGCCACAGCGCGACCCGATATCATCGATCGTAACGGCCAGGCTCTTGCCACCGATATCAAGGCGCCGAGCTTGTTTGGCGAACCGCGACGCATCATCGACAGGGACGAGGCGGTCGAGTTGCTGACGGCGACGCTGCCAGATCTGGAGACCGCCGAGGTTCGACAGCGTCTTGGCACCCGTAAGGGTTTTGTCTGGTTGAAACGCGAAATCACCCCTGCCCAGCAAAAGGACATTCATGGTCTCGGAATTCCTGGGATAGGCTTCCTGCGCGAGAACAAACGCGTCTATCCAAGCGGGCGGGAGGTTGCGCACCTGATCGGGCTCGTCAACATCGATAACCAGGGCATTGCCGGGATGGAGAAGTGGCTCGACAGCAACGGGCTCGCGGACCTGCACCGCGCCGGCTTCGCCACCGACCGCCTGCAGCAGCCGGTGGAATTGTCGATCGACCTGCGTGTCGAGCACGCGCTGCGCGACGAGCTTATGAATGCCAAGGAGCACTATCAAGCCAAGGCCGCCTCAGGGATCGTCTCCAACGTGCGGACCGGTGAGATCGTCGCGATGGTCTCTTTGCCGGACTTCGATCCCAACAATCCGAAAGAGGCGCATGATCCCGATCGTATCAACCGTCTGACAACGGGCGTGTACGAAATGGGATCGACCTTCAAGGCGTTCACGCTGGCGATGGCGCTCGATTCCGGCAAGTACGATCTGAATTCGATGTGGGACGCGCGTGCGCCGTTGCATTTCGGCCGCTTCGCGATTCATGATGACCATCGGCTCGGCCGCTTCATCAATATGAAGGAAGTGTTCACCTACTCATCCAACATCGGCGCGGCGCGGATCGCACTGGCGCAAGGCGTCGAGGCGCACAAGGCGTTCCTGCGCAAGATGGGCCAGATGGATCGCCTGCGTACCGAGTTGCCGGAAAGCGCGTCACCGATTCTGCCGCGCAAGTGGGGCGAGTTGAACACCGTCACCATCGCTTTCGGGCACGGCATGGCGGTGGCTCCGTTGCAGGCGGTGATGGGGATCGATGCGCTGGTCAATGGCGGCTGGTTGATTCCGCCGACATTCCTCAAGCGCACCGAAGAGGAAGCAAGGGCGGTCGCCAAGCGCGTCATCAAGCAGGAAACCAGCGACAAGATGCGCTTCTTGCTGCGACTGAACGCCGAGATCGGAACCGCAAGGAAGGCCGACGTCAAGGGCTACTATGTCGGCGGCAAGACCGGCACCGCCGAGAAGGTGATCAACGGTCGCTACGCCAAGAAGCGCGTGCTCAATGCCTTCACCGCGATCCTGCCCGCGGACAATCCTCAATACCAGCTTCTTGTGATGCTGGACGAGCCGCAGCCGCTCAAAGAAACCCATGGCTTCATCACCTCGGGATGGAACGCAGTTCCGACCGGGGGCAAGGTCATCGCGCGCATCGCTCCGATCCTGGGCGTGCAACCGCGGTTCGATTTGCCGCCGTCCGAGCGCCTCATTCTTGCGGCATCCCGTGCGACGCAATAGGACGACCGGGCCTTTCCGGCGTCCCGAATTGGAGGTTCGCCTCATATTCAGCGCGCCACGCAGCAAACTTCGGACTTAAAAAGCACACCGGCAACTTGATATTCGCCGGTGGTACTTTGATGATTCTGACGTTTGCCGGAAACTCGCTGAAATGGGATGTTAGAGTTGAACCACCGGGTTGGGAGACCATGAAACTTCGTGAGCTTTTCGGTGACGACGCCACCATGGACGCGCCGACTGGCGAGCTTGCCGTCACGGGTCTCGCGGTGGATAGCCGCGCGGTGAAGCCCGGAGACCTTTTCTTCGCGCTTGCCGGTACGAAGACAGATGGCGCGCGGTTCATCGATGTCGCGATCGCGTCGGGCGCCGTTGCGGTGGTCGGCGACCACGCGCCCGCGTCCGGGCGCGTCCCGTTCATCGCAACGCCAAATCCGCGGCGCGCGCTGGCGCTGGCCGCCGCTAAATTTTACAAGCAGCAGCCCACGACCATTGCCGCCGTTACCGGGACCAGCGGCAAAACCTCGGTCGCGGCATTCACGCGGCAGATCTGGCAGCGGCTCGGCTATTCGTCGGCGAGCATCGGCACCATCGGAGTGGTCGCACCGTCGCGCACGGTCTACGGCTCTGTGACGACGCCCGATCCGATCGAGTTGCATCGGGAGCTGGATCAGCTCGTGAGCGAAGGCGTGACGCATCTTGCGCTGGAAGCGTCCTCGCATGGTCTTGATCAATATCGACTCGATGGCGTGCGGGTGCGTGCTGCAGGTTTCACCAACCTGTCGCGTGATCACATGGATTATCATCCGACCGTCGCGCACTATCTCGATACAAAGCTGCGGCTGTTCCGCGAGCTGGTCGAGCCGGACGGGGTCGCGGTGATTTCCGCGGATCATGACTGTTCGGTTATCGTGATTGAAGCGGCAAGCGCGCGAAACGTGCCGGTGATGCGTGTCGGCCGCCGCGGCGACGGCGCGCGCATCGGCATTCGTCTGGTCGCGGCCACTATCGAGGGCTTTGCGCAACGGGTGACTCTCGAACACGCCGGACGCGAGCGTATCATACGTCTGCCTTTGGTCGGAGAGTTCCAGATCGAGAATGCGCTGGTGTCGGCCGGTCTCGTCATCGGAAGCGGTGGCGACGTGGATGGAGTATTTGCGGCGCTCGAGCATCTCGAAGGCGCCAGGGGACGGCTTGAACTAGTCGGTGAGCGCAATGGCGCTCCGGTCTTTGTTGATTACGCCCACAAACCGGATGCGCTGGCGAAGGCGTTGCAGGCGTTGCGGCCCTATGCCAAGCGCAAGCTCGTGGTGGTGTTCGGAGCGGGCGGTGATCGCGATGCAGGCAAGCGTCCGCTGATGGGCGCAATCGCCGCCGATAACGCGGATGTGGTTATCGTGACCGACGATAATCCGCGCAGCGAAAATCCCGCCGCGATCCGCGCCGCGATCCTCGCCACCGCCACGGGTGCCCGCGAGATCGGCGATAGAGCCGAAGCGATCCGTGCTGCGATTGCGGGGCTGCAGCCGGGCGACGCCTTGCTGATTGCCGGCAAGGGGCACGAGACCGGGCAGATCGTGGGTGATCGCGTGCTGCCGTTCAGCGACCACGAGGCGGCTATCGCGGCACTGACATCGAGGCAGATATGAGCGTGCGCGCATTGTGGACTTTGGACGCGATGGTTACGGCGATGCGGGCCGAGAGACGCGGGGCTTTGCCGGCGGTGATTACCGGAATCTCCATCGACAGCCGAACTATCGCGCCGGGCGAGGCCTATTTCGCGATCAAGGGCGACGTGCACGACGGTCACGCTTTTGTCGATGCCGCCTTGAAGGCGGGTGCGGCGCTGGCGGTGGTTGAGGACGCGCAGCGCGATAAATTCGCCGCCGATGCGCCCCTGCTGATCGTCGAGGACGTGCTTGCCGCCTTGTGCAATCTGGCGCGGGCATCGCGCGCGCGACTTTCAGCGCAGGTGATCGCGGTGACGGGATCTGTCGGCAAGACTTCGACCAAGGAGGCGTTGCGGAGCGTCCTTGGCGCGCAGGGCAAGACACACGCCTCGGTGGCTTCGTTCAACAATCACTGGGGCGTACCGCTGACGCTGGCGCGCTGCCCGGCGGATGTGCGTTTCGCCATCTTCGAGATCGGAATGAATCACGCTGGCGAGATCGAGCCGCTGGTGAAGATGGTGCGGCCGCATGTTGCGGTCATCACCACGGTCGAGCCGGTGCATCTCGAGTTCTTCTCCGGCATAGAGGGGATCGCCGACGCCAAGGCGGAAATTTTCGAAGGCGTCGAGCCGCGCGGAGCCGTCGTGCTCAATCGGGACAACGCTCAGTTCGCGCGGCTGCAAAGACGTGCAAAGAAACTCGGCATCGCGAAGATCGTCTCGTTCGGCTCGGACGAGAAGGCCGACGCGCGCCTGCTCGACGTGGCGCTGCATCCGGCGTGCTCCGCCGTGCACGCCAAAATTCTCGGCCATGAGCTGACCTATAAGCTCGGCATGCCCGGCCGTCACATGGCGATGAATTCGCTGGCGGTGCTGGCGGCGACGTCACTGGCGGGCGCCGATCTTGCGCTTGCGGGGCTTGCGCTGTCGCAAGCGCAGCCGGCCGCGGGGCGCGGCGTGCGCCATGCGCTGACCGTGCTGGGCGGGGAGGCGACCCTGATTGACGAAAGCTATAACGCCAATCCTGCTTCGATGGCTGCGGCGCTGGGCGTGCTTGGCGGGACCAGGGTCGGGACGCAGGGTCGCCGCATCGCCGTGCTGGGCGATATGCTGGAGCTCGGTCCCAAAAGTGCGGACCTGCATCGTGGCCTGACCGAGGCGATCAATGCCAATGCGGTCGACATGATTTTTTGCTGCGGCCCTCTGATGCGCAACCTGTGGGACGCGCTTTCCTCCGGCAAGCGGGGCGGTTATGCAGAGGACTCGGCCGCGCTCGAATCGCAGGTGGCGGCGGCGATCCGCGCCGGCGACGTCATCATGGTCAAGGGCTCGCTCGGATCGCGAATGAAATTGATTATAACGGCGCTTGAAAAGCGGTTTCCCGACAACGCCGCGCACGACGGAGTCGCGGTTTAGGGTTTCATAAAATGTTTTACTGGCTGATCGATCTTTCTAACACGGTTCCGGGGCTCGGCATTTTCAAGCCGCTGCTGAACGTCTTCCGCTACATCACCTTCCGCACCGGCGGCGCGATGGTGACAGGCGCGTTGTTCGTGTTTCTGTTCGGCCCCTGGATCATCGACAATCTTCGCCTGCGTCAGGGTAAGGGACAACCGATCCGCACCGACGGGCCGCAGTCGCACCTCGTCAGCAAGAAGGGCACGCCGACCATGGGCGGCCTGATGATCCTGTCGGGACTTGTCGTGTCGACCGTGCTGTGGGCCAATCCCCTCAATCCGTATGTCTGGATCGTGCTCGCGGTGACGCTCGGTTTCGGCTTCATCGGCTTCTATGACGACTACCTGAAGGTGACGAAGCAGACCCACGCCGGATTCTCCGGGCGCACCCGCCTGCTGCTCGAACTGTTGATCGCGCTGGCCGCGTGCTATGCGCTGACGCGGCTCGGCCGCGAGCCGTTCTCGACGGCGCTGGTGATCCCGTTCTTCAAGGACGTGGCGCTGGACCTCGGCTGGTTCTTTCTCGCCTTTGGTGCCTTCATCATCGTCGGAGCCGGCAACGCGGTGAATCTCACCGACGGCCTCGACGGTCTCGCCATCGTGCCGGTCATGATCGCGGCGGCGAGTTTCGCCATGATCGCCTATCTCGCCGGCAATGCGGTCTTCGCCGACTATCTTCAGATCAACTACATCGCGGGGGCGGGCGAACTGGCAGTGCTGTGCGGGGCGGTGCTCGGGGCCGGCCTCGGCTTCCTTTGGTTCAACGCCCCGCCGGCTTCAATCTTCATGGGTGATACCGGTTCGCTGGCGCTGGGCGGCATGCTCGGCTCGATCGCAGTGGCGGTGAAGCATGAAATCGTACTGGCCGTGATTGGCGGACTGTTCGTGCTGGAAGCGGTGTCGGTGATCGTGCAGGTCACGTCGTTCAAGCTCACCGGCAAGCGCATTTTCAAAATGGCGCCGATCCACCACCACTTCGAACAGCTCGGCTGGACTGAGCCGCAGATCGTGATCCGGTTCTGGATCATCTCGGTGATGCTGGCGCTTGCCGGCCTTTCGACGCTGAAGCTGCGGTGACTCGTCGTCATGGCCGGGCTTGTCCCGGCCATCCACGTCTTAAGCGAATCGTTCCAGTTCGGATTGTTTATTATGATTTTTCGAATCTTCCAGGCGCGAGGCCGGTGCTTGATGCTTCGGTCCGTGCTGCTTGGTCCAATCATCAAAGACGTGGATGGCCGGGACAAGCCCGGCCATGACGGCCACAACCTCGCCGGTTTATCCACATGATCCCCGTCACTTCCTTTGCCGGCAAGACGGTCGCGGTGTTTGGCCTCGGCGGCTCGGGTCTTGCAAGCTGCCACGCGCTAAAGGCCGGCGGCGCTGAAGTGATTGCGAGCGACGACAACGTCGACAATCTTGCGAAGGCGGCGCAGGCTGGTTTCATCACCGCGGATCTGCGAAACGTATTGTGGACGAATTTCGCCGCGCTGGTACTTGCGCCCGGCGTGCCGTTGACCCATCCGGCGCCGCACTGGAGCGTGCTTGCGGCGCGACAGGCGGGTGTCGAGGTGATCGGCGACATCGAACTGTTCTGCCGCGAGCGGAAGCGTCATGCCCCCGACGCGCCCTTCGTCGCCATCACCGGCACCAACGGCAAATCCACCACCACAGCGCTGGTCGCGCATCTGATGCGCGAGGCCGGGCACGATGTGCAGATGGGCGGCAACATCGGCACCGCAATCCTGTCGCTGGAGCCTCCGCGCAGAGGACGCGTTCATGTGATCGAGATGTCGTCGTACCAGATCGACCTCGCCCCCTCGCTCGATCCGACCGTCGGCATTCTGCTCAATGTCAGTCCCGATCATCTCGATCGTCACGGCAGCATCGAACACTATGCGGAGGTGAAGGAGCGACTCATCGCCGGTGTGCAGCCGCAGGGCACAGCGGTCGTCGGTGTTGACGATCGCTGGTGTGGAGCAGTCGCCGACCGTCAGGAGCAGGCCGGCCGCAACGTCGTGCGGGTGTCGGTGAAGCGGCCGCTGGCGTACGGTATCAGCGTCGAACAAGATAGGATCGTTCTCGCGTCTGGTGGTGCGCGCAGCGAAATTGCTGACATTGGTGGAATCGGGTCGCTGCGCGGGAGACACAACGCGCAGAATGCAGCGTGCGCTTCGGCGGCGGCGCTGGCGCTCGGGGTTAGCCGGGAGATTCTGCAGCAGGATTTACGCAGTTTCCCCGGTCTCGCGCATCGCATGGAGCAGGTGGGGTACAAGGCTCACGTGCTGTTCGTCAACGACTCCAAGGGCACCAACGCCGACGCCACCGAGAAGGCGTTGTCGTCCTTCACCAATATCTTCTGGATCGCCGGGGGCAAACCGAAGAGCGGCGGCATCGCCTCGCTCGACGCGTTCTTTCCGCGCATCCGGAAAGCCTATCTGATCGGAGAAGCGGCACAGGAGTTCGCCGCGACGCTGGAAGGCAAGGCGGCTTACGAGATCAGCACGACGCTGGAGGCCGCAGTACCTGCTGCGGCGCGTGATGCCGAAGCCTCCGGCCTTGCGGACGCCGTGGTGCTGTTGTCGCCGGCCTGTGCTTCATTCGATCAGTTCCGCAATTTCGAAATTCGTGGTGATCGTTTCCGCGAGCTGGTTCGGGCGTTACCGGGCGTCACACCCGTCGTGTAGCTCGTCCACCGCAAATATGGCCTCTTGCCGGGACCTGATCCGGACATCCATCGAACTTCGTGAATTTGCAAAGAGGATGGGTTGCCCCTTTGCGCGAAGACGTGCTTTGCGCTTTTGGCGAGCGATGACGAAGATATAGCAACAGCCTTAACTCTCCGGTAACCACGATGAGGGACCAATGGGTTATCTCCGCCCGCAGGACCCGCCATGATTTCACGCGAACAACGCACACCGCTCTCGGAATGGTGGTGGACCGTGGATCGGTTGCTGCTGGCGGGTATGGTGCTTCTGATGCTCACCGGTGTGGTGCTGTCGCTGGCGGCGAGCCCGTCGGTGGCGACCCGGATCGGCCTTGATCCATTTCACTTCTTTCATCGTCATGTGCTGTTTCTGCTGCCGTCGATCGTCGTGATGGTCGGCGTGTCGTTTCTGTCTCCGCGTCAGATCCGCCGCTCGGCGCTGATCGTGTTCGCGCTTAGCGTGGTGTTGATCGTCGCCACGCTCGGATTCGGTCCGGAGGTCAAGGGCGCGAAACGCTGGATCACGATCCTCGGTGTCAACATCCAGGCTTCGGAATCCGCGAAGCCCGCTTTCGTCGTGCTGGCGGCCTGGCTGTTTTCGGAATCCGCGCGCAAGCCCGAGATGCCGGCGACTTCGATGGCGCTGACACTGCTGCTGGGACTCGTCACACTGCTGGTGATGGAGCCGGACTTCGGCCAGACCATGCTGATCCTGATGGTATGGGGCGCGCTGTTCTTCATCGCAGGCATGCGCATCGTCTGGGTATTCGGTCTCGCAGGCGCGGCGATCGCCGGCTTGTTCGCCGCCTACATGATGGTGCCGCACGTCGCGCTCCGCATCCGGCGCTTCATGGATCCGGCCTCCGGCGATACCTTCCAGGTCGACACAGCGATGGACGCTTTCGCCCACGGTGGATGGTTCGGGCTCGGCCCCGGCGAGGGTATCGCCAAGCGGAGTCTTCCGGACAGTCACACCGATTTCGTGTTCGCGGTCGGCGCCGAGGAATTCGGCATCATCATGTGCCTCGGACTGCTGGCGCTGTTCACCTTCATCGTCATGCGCACACTGTCGCGCGCTTATGCATCGGAGGATCTGTTCTCGCGTTTTGCCGCGTCCGGGCTCGCGATCATGTTCGGCGTGCAGGCCGCCATCAATATGGCGGTCAACCTGCATCTGATTCCGGCCAAAGGCATGACGCTGCCGTTCATTTCCTATGGCGGCTCGTCGATGATCTCGCTCGCCTACGGCGTCGGCTTGATGCTGGCGCTGACACGCGAACGGCCGCGCACGGAAATGGAATCAATAAACGCCACTGCCGCCGCGAGTTATGCGTGACCTGGTCCTGCTGAAGCAACTTCGTCATTGCTTCGCTACGCTCGCAATGACGTTCGGAACGCAAATCTCATGACCACCACGCCTCTCATCCTGCTCGCCGCTGGCGGAACCGGGGGACACCTGTTTCCCGCCGAGGCGCTAGGCGTCGAGCTGATGAAGCGCGGCTTGCGCGTGCGGCTGGTGACGGATGCGCGTGCGCTGCGTTATAGTGGGCTGTTCTCGAAAGACATGACCGACGTGGTCCCGAGCGAGACGGTGCGCGGCCGCTCGCCGCTGGCGCTGGCGCGCACCGGCCTGATGCTCGCGATCGGGACTGTCGTCGCGCTCAACCTGATGCGTCGCCTGAAACCGGCCGCCGTTATCGGATTTGGCGGCTATCCGACCTTGCCGCCGCTGATCGCGGCGCAACTCAAGGGCATTCCGACGCTGATCCATGATTCCAACGCGGTCATGGGCCGCGCTAACAGCTTTCTGTCCAAGCGCGTCAGCGCCATCGCCACCTCGTTGCCGGGCGTGCTCGACAAGGAGCCGTCGCTGATCGGCAAGACCACGACGACCGGAACGCCGATGCGGCCTGCGATTCTCGCTGCCGCCATGGTGCCGTTCGCCGCACCAGGCTCGAACGATCCTTTGCGCGTTCTTGTGGTTGGCGGTAGCCAGGGTGCGCGCGTCATGAGCGACATCGTGCCGGATACAATTGAGAGACTCGAACCGGCGCTACGGCAGCGATTGATATTGACCCAGCAGGTGCGCGACGAAGATGTGGCGCGGGTGCGCCTGGTCTATGACCGGCTGAAGATCGAAGCGGAGCTTGCGCCGTTCTTTGCCGACCTCCCGGCGCGGCTGGCGTCGAGTCATATCGTCGTATCACGCTCGGGGGCGGGTACGGTGGCTGAACTCGGTGCGATTGGGCGCCCCTCCATTCTTGTACCGCTGCCCGGCGCGATCGATCAGGACCAGTTCGCCAATGCCGGTGTGCTCGCTGATGCCGGGGGCGCGATTCGCATCGTGCAGTCCGACTTCACTCCAGACCGGCTCGCGGCGGAATTGTCCGCGCTCGCGGAGGAACCGTCGCGACTCGCGGCCATGGCGGCGGCGGCGCGCAAGGTAGGCCGCCTCGACGCAGCCGAACGGCTGGCGGATCTGGTGATGAAGGTGGCGCGACTTGATTCGCCGGCGTGACGGCTTGACATTTACCATCATGCCCGGACTTGTTCCGTCCACCCGCGTTTTGCATGAATCGGTTCGAAAGCAAGACGTGGATACCCGTGATAAAGCCATGTGCCGGCGAGCGCCGGGTAAGCGGGCATCAGGACTTTTGCGAGAAGACGACCCATGAGATTGCCGCGCGAAATCGGCCCTATCCACTTCATCGGCATCGGCGGCATCGGCATGAGTGGCATCGCCGAGGTACTGTGCAACCTTGGCTACACGGTGCAGGGTTCGGACGCTTCCGAAGGCGCTAATGTGGTGCGTCTCCGTGAGAAAGGCGTCAAGGTCACGGTCGGCCATAAGGCCGAGAACGTAAACGGCGCTGACGTGCTGGTCGTTTCGACCGCGATCAAGCGCGACAATCCCGAGCTGATGGCGGCGCGCGCGCAGCGCATTCCAGTCGTGCGCCGCGCCGAGATGCTCGCGGAACTCATGCGGCTGAAAAGCTGCGTCGCCATCGCCGGCACTCACGGCAAGACGACGACGACATCAATGGTTGCGGCGCTGCTCGACGCAGGCGATTTCGATCCCACAGTCATCAACGGCGGCATCATCAACGCCTACGGCACCAACGCGCGGCTGGGGGCCGGCGAGTGGATGGTGGTGGAGGCCGACGAGAGCGACGGTACCTTTTTGAAACTGCCGACCGACGTTGCTGTCGTCACCAACGTCGATCCCGAGCATCTTGATCACTTCAAGACCTTCGATGCCGTCCAGGATGCATTCCGCTCGTTCGTGGAGAACGTGCCGTTCTACGGCTTTGCGGTGATGTGCATCGATCATCCGGTCGTGCAGAGCATGGTCGGCAAAATCGAGGACCGCCGCATCATTACCTACGGCGAAAATCCGCAGGCAGACGCGCGGCTGATCGATCTCGCACCGAACGGCGGCGGCTCGCATTTCAAGGTGGTGTTCCGCAATCGCAAGACCGATGCCGCCCACGAGATTTCCGATCTGGTGCTGCCGATGCCGGGCCGTCACAACGCGCTCAACGCCACAGCGGCAATCGCGGTGGCGCACGAACTCGGCATTCCCGACGCGACAATCCGCAGCGCCATCGCAGGGTTCGGCGGCGTCAAGCGTCGCTTTACCAAGACCGGCGAGTGGAACGGCGTCACCATCATCGACGACTACGGTCATCATCCGGTCGAGATCGCAGCGGTGCTGAAGGCGGCGCGCGAGTCTACCGGCGGCAGGGTCATCGCCGTGGTGCAGCCGCATCGCTATACGCGGTTACAAGCGCTGTTTGAGGAATTCTGCACCTGCTTTAACGACGCCGACACGGTTGTCGTCGCGGACGTCTATCCGGCGGGCGAGGCACCGATCGCGGGCATCGACCGCGATCACTTCGTGCTCGGCCTGCGTGCCCACGGCCACCGCGAGGTGGTACCGCTGCAGGAGTCCGCGGCGCTCGCGGGTGTTATTGCAGGCCTCGCGAAGCAGGATGACTATGTCGTGTGCCTCGGCGCCGGCAACATCACGCAATGGGCTTATGCGCTACCCGGTGAACTCAAGGCGCTGGGATGATGCAACAGGCGCGAAGTTTATGTTCGTCATGGCCGGGCTTGTCCCGGCCATCCACGTCTTTTGAGTCATAGCGTCGGGCGGTGGTTTCAATGACCTTCCCCGACATCACGACAAAGCTGAAATCGCAAATGCCGGAGTTGCGCGGGCGGCTGCTGGCGAATGAGTCGCTGGCGCCGCTGACATGGTTTCGCGTCGGCGGTCCGGCGCAGGTGCTGTTTACGCCTGCGGACGAAAACGATCTTGCCTATTTCCTGCTCCATCTGCCGCAAGAGATCCCGGTCTACTGCATCGGCGTCGGCTCCAATATTGTGGTGCGCGACCGCGGCCTGCCGGGCGTGGTGATCCGCCTCTCTCCGCGCGGATTCGGCGACGTTACGACCGATGGCGACATCGTGCGCGCCGGCGCGGCCGCGCTCGACAAGCGCGTCGCGGAAGCTGCGGCTGCGGCGAACATTAGCGGGCTTGAATTCTATTTCGGCATTCCCGGCACCATCGGCGGCGCGCTGCGGATGAACGCGGGCGCCAACGGCAGCGAGACCAAAGATGTTCTCGTCGAGGCCCGCGCGGTCAGCCGTCGTGGCGAAAAGGTGACCTTCGACAATTCCGGCATGGCATTCGAATATCGCAACAGCGGAGTCGATCCCTCCGTTATCTTCACCGGCGCGATATTTCGTGGCCGTATCGCCGAGCCGGAAACGATCCGCGCGCGCATGAACGACGTGCAGGCTCACCGCGAGACGGTGCAGCCGATCCGCGAAAAGACCGGTGGTTCGACGTTCAAGAATCCGCCGGGCCAGAGTGCCTGGAAATTGATCGATGCCGCCGGGATGCGTGGCCATCGCGTCGGCGGCGCGCAGGTATCGGACATGCACTGCAATTTTCTTATCAACACTGGAGAGGCCACGGCGCGCGACATCGAAACCTTGGGCGAATCCGTCCGCGAACGGGTAAAACAGCATTCCGGTATCGAACTGCAGTGGGAAATCAAGCGGATCGGGGTTGGAGCATGACCCCCGACAAAGGAAGCCTGGCTTTCGGATAAGATCATGCTCGATCATAAAGATAAGGCGAGCGGCTGATTCAACGCAGTTGATCAGACTCTCGAGAAGGTCGATGCGCATCACCATTTTGTTCGGCGGCAGCAACAAAGAGCGTCTCGTTTCGGTCGCGAGCGCGCAGGCGCTGCATCACGCTTTGCCGGAGGCCGATCTTTGGTTCTGGAACCATCGCGACGAAGTCATCGACGTGCGACCCGACGCGCTGAGAAATCATGCGCGGCCGTTCGAGGACGAGTTCGTCCCTGCCGGCGCCGGCACGCCGCTTGAACGGGCGCTGGATAGGGCGAAGGCCGAGGGCCGCCTTCTGGTGCTCGGCCTTCACGGAGGTCGCGCCGAAAATGGCGAACTGCAGGCGATGTGCGAACTCCGCCGCATTCCGTTTACGGGGTCAGGCTCGGCCGCCTCTCATCTTGCGTTCGACAAGGTTGCGGCCAAGCGGTTCGTGGCCCTGGCCGGTGTTAATACGCCGGCGCATGTCTTGCTTGAGAACATCGACCGTGCGTTCGTCGAACACGGCCGGCTGGTTGCTAAACCCGCATGTGACGGATCGAGCTATGGCCTGATCTTCATCAATGCGCCGCAGGACCTCGTCACCGTTCGCGACGCAGCGAAGACAGAAGACTATGTGATCGAACCGTTCGTGTCCGGCATTGAGGCGACTTGCGGCGTGCTGGAGCATTCCGACGGTTCGGTCGTCGCGCTTCCACCGGTCGAGATCGTGCCGGCCGAGGGCGCGTTCGACTATGCCGCGAAATATCTGGCGAAGACGACGCAAGAGATCTGTCCGGGGCGTTTTTCGCCGGAGATAGCCACGCAGATTATGGATCATTCGCTGCGGGCGCATCTGGCGTTGTCCTGTCGCGGCTATTCCCGCACCGACTTCATCGTGACAGGCAAGGGGCCGGTCTATCTTGAGACCAATACCCTGCCGGGCATGACCGCGGCGTCGCTTTATCCGAAGGCGCTTCATGCACACGGGGTCGGGTTTGCGGATTTCCTCCGTGATCAAATCGTGCTTGCCGAAAAGACAGTACGTCCGATTTGAGGAGCCTGGCGCAGCGCGCTGAGGGAACCGCGAAGGGTGCACGGCAATCCGACGGGCTGATCCCGAAAAGCCGCAAGGCATTCTTTTATCGCGCCAAAATGCGGCCTGTCCGCACCGCATTTACCTTTTGTTTACCAGGACGTCCCAAGGTTAACACTGGTGGCGCATGTGGCGTTTGGCTGCCGGGGCGCGAGCTGTCGCGGAATTTTCCGCTTCCGACCGCATCGAGGGAATAGCGGACCTGCCGGAGGTCGGCGCCCCGCCCGGTATCGCTAAAACGTTGGGCGCGCTCCAAAATTCATGTTTCTGCGTTCAGCACCGCGGTTCAGGCGGGGCGGGGCGAAACGGTGACGAGCTCGCGCAATGAATGGTGGAGGACACCTCGATCGGTCGTTGAGATTGCCGAGGTTCAAGTCTGGCCTGTTGAAGGAGGTCGGCCTGCTCGGGTTGGCCGCCAGCGGTGCCGCCATCTTGCTGCGCGAACAGATCGACAAGCTGAAGCGCACACGGGCGGAACGTCTGGATGCGCGTGCCAGGAATCCCAACCGCGCGATTGCCTTTATCGAGCGCCACGTTCCGCGCCGGCTTGGCGCGGTCATGACCGTTGTCGTCGTCGGTGGCAGCGCTGCATTCGGCGTGGTCGCGGGCGGCCATGTCGATGAAGCGATCGCGGCCTTGGACGACACGCGCAATGCACTCGCCAACGCCGCGGGCTTCGGGATCACATCCGTTACCGTCAATGGCCGCACGCAATTGACGCAGGATGAGGTGTTGGCCGCAGGCGGCGTCAACGGCCGTTCATCCCTCCTGTTCCTCGATGCCGCCAGCGTGCGTGACAGCCTAAAGGCCAATCCGTGGATCGCGGATGCGACCGTATTAAAGCTTTATCCGGGCGCGCTTCAGATCGACATCACCGAGCGTCTTCCCTTTGCGCTTTGGCAGGAGAACGGCAAGCTCGCGGTGATCGCCGCCGACGGAATGGTGCTCACGCCATACGTCGCGCAGCGCTTCGCGTCGTTGCCGCTCGTGGTCGGCAAGGGGGCGGAAACCCGCGCCAAGGATTTTCTTGCGCTGGTTGCGAACTATCCGGTTGTGAATAGCCAACTCAAGGCCGCGATCTTCGTCGGCGAGCGGCGCTGGAATCTGCGTCTCAAGGACGGACTCGACATCCGGCTTCCGGAGAATGACGTCGGTCTCGCGCTCGCTTCGCTCGTAAAATATGACAGAGAAAACAAGTTGCTGTCGCGCGACATCACCGCAATCGACCTGCGGCTGCCCGATCGCCTGACCGTGCGGCTTTCGGAAGAGGCCGCGAAGGCGCGCGAAGAACAGACCAAGAAGTCCAGCAAAAAGGCCGGCAGCGCATGACGGTCCTCGATCGCGACCAGGCCCCGAAAACCCGGCCGATGCAGCGTAATCGCAGCGCGCTGGTGGCGTCGCTGGACATCGGCACCAGCAAGATCGCCTGCATGATCGCAAGGCTGCGGCCGAGCGCACCGAACGATGCGTTGCGCGGACGAACCCACGCAGTGGAGCTGATCGGCTACAGCCAGATTCAGTCGCGCGGCATGAAGGCCGGCGCGGTGACCGATCTCGCCCAATGCGAGCAGGCGGTTCGCCAAGCCGTTTCACTGGCCGAGCAAATGGCAAAGGTCCGGGTCGAATCCGTGTTGCTGTCGGTCTCGGCCGGACGGCTGCAAGGACAGTTGATTGAAGCGGCCTCCCACATTCAGGGTGGCGCGGTTACGCCGTCCGATGTCAGCCGGGTGACTTCGACCGGAATGCATCACGCCACGGCCCCGGGACGCACCGTGCTTCATGCGCTGCCGGTCGGCTATTCGCTCGACGGCGTAAAGGGTATCCGCGATCCTCGCGGCATGGTGGCACGCCGATTTGGCGTCGATATGAACGTCGTGACCTCGGAGGCGACCGTCGCGAAAAACCTGATGCTGGCGGTGGAGCGCTGCCATCTTACCGTCGAAGCCATGGCTGCCAGCCCTTATGTTGCCGGCTTGTCGGTATTGACCGACGACGAGGTCGATCTCGGCGCCGCGGTCGTGGAGATGGGCGCGGGAACCACCACTATCGCGATCTATTCGGCTGGGCGCTTTATTCATGCCAGCGGTTTTGCCATCGGCGGACATCACGTCACGATGGATCTCGCGCGCGGATTGGGTGCGTGCATTGCGGATGCCGAGCGAATCAAGACGTTATATGGCACGGTGCTAACGGGCGGCTCGGATGTCCGCGAACTGATGACGGTTCCGGCAGCCGGAGACAGTGACAGTGATGCGCCGCAGGTCGTGTCGCGTGCGACCATCGCCAACATCGTTCGTCAGCGTGTTGAGGAGATTTTTGAGATGGTCAGGGACCGGCTCGCGGATTCCCCATTTGCCGCCGAGCCGCGTGCGCGGGTTGTGTTGAGCGGCGGTGCGTCTCAGCTTACTGGCATTCCCGAACTCGCCCGACGCGTCCTCGGTCGCCCGGTTCGCATCGGCCGTCCGCTCGGCTTCGGCCGCCTGCCCAATGAGGCCAAAGGCGCTTCGTTCGCCGTTCCGACCGGGCTGCTGGTGTATCCGCAATACGCGCATCTGGAACATGTTGAACCGCGGCGCACGCGGCAGGTCCGGACAGGGACAGACGGCTATTTCGGAAAGGTCGGACGATGGCTCCGGGAGGGCTTCTGATGAATTTTCCGCCAATTTGCAGATTTCCATCAATTCCCGCGGTCGACGACCGCCGGCATAGCGACACCGCGCGTGTAATCGAGAGGCAACCATGACCATCAATCTCAACGTTCCCGACATTCACGAGCTGAAGCCGCGGATCACTGTATTCGGCGTCGGCGGCGCTGGCGGCAACGCGGTCAACAACATGATCACGGCCGGACTGGTCGGGGTCGATTTCGTGGTTGCCAACACTGATGCGCAGGCGCTGACCATGTCCAAGGCGCAGCGCATTATCCAGATGGGCACGCAGGTCACCCAGGGTCTCGGCGCCGGTTCGCAGCCCGATGTCGGCGCTGCCGCGGCGCAGGAAGTCATCGACGAAATTCGCGATCACCTCTCAGGGGCGAACATGGTGTTCGTCACCGCCGGAATGGGCGGCGGCACTGGCACCGGTGCTGCGCCGGTTATCGCCAAGGCCGCGCGCGAAATGGGGATCCTGACCGTCGGCGTCGTCACCAAGCCGTTCCACTTCGAGGGCCAGCGCCGGATGCGCACCGCCGACTCTGGGATCGGCGAACTGCACAAGGTGGTCGATACGCTGCTGATCATTCCCAATCAAAACCTGTTCCGCGTGGCTAATGAGAAGACCACCTTCGCCGACGCCTTCGCGATGGCCGATCAGGTGCTTTACTCGGGCGTGGCCTGCATCACGGACCTGATGGTGAAGGAAGGTTTGATCAATCTCGACTTCGCTGACGTCCGCGCCGTGATGCGCGAGATGGGCAAGGCGATGATGGGCACCGGGGAAGCTTCCGGCGAGAAGCGCGCGCTCACTGCTGCCGAAGCGGCGATCGCCAATCCGCTGATCGACGACAGTTCGATGAAGGGCGCCAAAGGGCTCCTGATTTCGATCACCGGCGGAAAGGACCTCACCCTGTTCGAGGTCGACGAAGCCGCCACGCGGATTCGCGAGGAAGTCGACCAGGACGCCAACATCATCGTCGGCGCCACCTTCGATGAGAGTCTCGACGGTATCATCAGGGTATCCGTGGTCGCGACCGGCATCGACCAGGGCACGATCGCGCGCGCTGCGGCCACTCCGGCCGCGAAGACGGTATCCGCTGCGCCCGACCCCCGTGCGGCCGAATTGACTGCAAAGCTCCGTGAGGACAACAAGCGTGCTTCCGCTAATCTCGCCCAGAAGCCCATCGAGCCCCGGCCTGCCGTGCAGCCGGCTCAGGCCCCGACCGCTCAACCCGCCGCTAATGTAGAGCGTGCAGCGTTGGAGGCGATTGCTGCGGCGGTTGCCGAGCCAACGCCGCCACCGCCTGCTCCGGCTCCCGTGCAGCCGGCCTCGTACGGCGACGTTACTGTTCGGCCGATTGCGCAGAAGCCGACGCTGTTCCCAGATCACGATCCTGCGCCGCGCGAGCAGCACGAGCCGCCGCCGCCGGAAAACTTCATCCCGCAGCCGGCCGAACGTGCCCCGGTCCGCGTTCCTCGGATGCCGAGGATGGAAGAACTCCCGATGCCGGCTCAGAATGAAATCCGACAGGCCCGGGGCGAGGTCGACGGAGAGCATCCGCAGAAGAATCGGCTGTCACTTCTGCAACGTCTGGCCAATGTTGGCCTCGGCCGGCGCGATCAGGACGCCGAGCCTCCTCTCGCGGGTCGCGAGGCCGGGCCAGCCATGGCTCAGATGCCGCCATTGCCGGAGCGCCGGCCGCAGCGCAGCGTTGCCGAGCAGATGGGTAACGAGCCGGTATCAGAGTACGCGCGCCGTCCGTCGCCTCAAGGACTGGATTCTCACGGCCGTCCGGTTCCCGTTACGCCCGCCCCGCAAGGCGATGATCACCTGGATATCCCCGCTTTTCTTCGCCGCCAGGCCCACTGAAGTCTGTAACAATTGAAAATTGGAAAGGGCTCCGACCTTTTGGGTCGGAGCCCTTTCTTCTTGATACGGTATCTAGATTTTCTACGTATTGTGCTGAAATTAATTGAAAATTAGTGTCTTCGGATTTTCGTAGAAGGTCACGCTCCGACAGAAAATTTGGTTAAGGGGCGGCGTGATTGCGGCGGAGATGGGGTAACAATCGGTAAAGAAGCGTGAGTTGGCGTGCTTTGTGGCAACCGGTATGTTCTAGGCGTGACTTTGGGGATCACGAATCGATTCGTCGCCTTTACAGGCGGAGACATCGGCTTTCGGGATTAGTCACTTGGGCAAGACTTTATGAGATTCAACCGCCAGACGACGCTTCGTTCGCGAGCCACCGTGACGGGTGTCGGCGTTCATTCCGGACTACCAGTCAATTTGACCCTTGGGCCTGCCTCGATCGATGCGGGTTTTATTTTTGTCCGTATCGGTCCCGATGGAACCGAACGTCGGGTGCGAGCTGCGGTAAAGTCCGTCACCGCGACCCAGTTTGCCACTGTCCTGGGCGACCAGCAAGGCTCGCTTGTCTCCACCGCCGAACACGTTCTTGCTGCATTGCGAGGCCTTGGGGTCGACAATGCAACCATTGAACTCGACGGGCCTGAAGTACCGATTATGGATGGCAGTTCGGCGGCGTTCGTCGCCGCGATCGATCAGGCTGGTATTGTCGAGCAGTCGGCAGCGCGCCGCTTCATCCAGGTTCTGAAAACGGTCCGGGTGAAGAAGGGCGAGGCGTTCGGCGAACTGCGACCGCACAGGCGCGGTTTTCGCATCGACATCGAGATCGATTTCGCCAATCCGGTGATCGGCCATCAGGATTATTCCATCGATCTCAATCCCGAAAGTTTTCGTCGCGAAATTAGCCGGGCTCGAACCTTCGGTTGCATGAACGATGTCGAAAGACTCCGGAGCGCGGGTTTTGCGTTGGGCGCGTCATTTGAAAACTCCATGGTGTTCGATGATGAGCGCCTGTTGAATACCGGCGGTCTGCGCTACGCCGACGAGTGTGTGCGACACAAGGCTCTCGATGCGATCGGCGATCTGGCTCTCGCAGGGTTTCCGCTGATCGGCGGCTATCGTTCGGTGCGTGGCGGGCACAAGCTCAACCACGCGGTGCTCACGGCTCTTATGGCCGATCGGACTGCCTGGCGGGTGGTTGAGGATCAGCCGGCCCCGCGTCCGCGCAGTCAGGGCGAAGTGGTCGGCGGAATGGTGGGCGGTATGGTTGCGGCCTATGGTCCCAACGTGTCCTGAGTTCTGCCCGGCCTCGCACGCTTTCATCCATTCTGCTCCATACGCGCGCCCTGATCCTGCACGGCTCCGCAGTCTCAGGCGAAATGCTTGAATGATAGTATGGACAGGCGAGATCCGAATGAATCGGACCAAAGCCTTACTTTCGATCGAACATGATCTTATCCAAAAAGTGATTTCCGCTCGGGACCGCGCCCGGTGTTCCCGCCTTAATCCCGGCGAAATACCTGCTTACCCCGTTGGTGGACGGATTCTTTTCGGCTAAACGGGTCGCGGTAAAAGCAGCGCATCCTGTTTGCCTCGTGCTTGGATCGCCGTATCACGGACGTCGGATTTTCATCAATGTTGGCTAAGCGTATGGCGCTCGGACTGAGCGAGTTCATGGATCGCGCCGCTCTTGATCGGCTTGGCGGGAAACTCCGGCTCGCCGCCAGTCTTGCACTTGTTGCCGTTACCGTGGCCGGCTGCGGGACCGGACCGCTCTTGGACAAGCTCACGGCAAAGGACGAACAGACCTTCAGCGATGATCCTGCGGACAAGCTCTACAATGAGGGCTTGTTCCTGATGAACAAGGAGCGTGACCTCAAGGCAGCCACGAAGAAATTCGACGAGGTCGACCGCGAGCACCCCTATTCGGAATGGGCGCGGAAGTCGTTGTTGATGTCGGCCTATGCATCTTATCAGGCGGGCGATTACGATACGTGCATCGGCTCCGCGTCGCGCTACGTGACGCTCCATCCGGGCACCCCGGACGCCGCCTATGCGCAATATTTGATCGCCGTCTCGAACTACGACCAGATCCCCGATGTCTCGCGCGACCAGGCTCGCACCGAAAAAGCCATGCACTCCATGGAAGAGGTGATCCGTAAATATCCGACGTCCGAATATGCCGGCGAAGCTAAGAAGAAACTTCAGGCCGCGCGCGATCAACTCGCCGGCAAGGAAATGGCGATCGGCCGCTATTATATGGAGCGACGTGATTATACGGGCGCCATCAACCGCTATAAGGCCGTGGTGACGCGCTACCAGACCACGCGGCATGTCGAGGAAGCGCTGGCGCGGCTGACCGAAGCCTACATGGCGATTGGAATCGTTGCCGAGGCGCAGACCGCCGCGGCTGTGCTCGGCCACAACTTTCCGGACAGTCGCTGGTACAAGGACGCCTACAATCTCGTGACATCGGGGGGAAGTCAGCCCAGCGAGAATAAGGGCTCGTGGATCAGCAAGGCGTTCAGGAAAGTGGGGCTTGGCTAGACATTCCCAAGCCGTTTCAGCGAATGCTGTTGCGAATGCGGAATCGAAGGATGCCCCTTGGGCTGCCAATGCTGTGGTCAATCCGCGGCTCTGGTTTCGCGATCCGAACTTCGCTAGTCTCCGTGCCACGCTTCTCTGCACCTCTCAACGACTTTTGGCAGGAACCGGCCTCCTATGCTTGCGCGCCTTTCGATCCGCGACATCGTCCTGATCGAGCGGCTCGACATCGAGTTCGCCTCCGGTCTTGCGGTGCTGACCGGCGAGACCGGCGCGGGAAAATCCATTCTGCTTGATGCCTTTGCGCTGGCGCTCGGCGGTCGCGGCGATGCCGGGCTGGTCCGTCACGGCGCGGAGCAGGGTCAGGTCACGGCCACCTTCGATGTTCCCAAGAACCATCCGGCCTGCGTCATCCTGACCGCCAATGGCATCGACGGCTCTATTTCTGAAGATTCGGGCGAGATGATTCTTCGACGGGTTCAACTCGCCGACGGTCGCACCCGAGCCTTCATCAATGATCAGGCGATCAGCGTGCAGACCTTGAAGGCGGTAGGCGCGACGCTGGTGGAAATTCATGGCCAGCATGACGAGCGGGCGCTGGTCGATGCATCGACCCACCGTCGGCTGCTCGATGCCTCTGCGGGGCTGGACACCGAGGTCGCCGCGCTGGAGGTGTTGTGGGAAGCTCGCCGCCGCGCCCGCGCGACGCTTGACGATCATCGCGCCGGCGTGGAGCGCGCCGCGCGAGAGGCCGAGTTTCTGCGTCATGCCTCCGACGAGTTAACGCAACTCGCACCGCAGGACGGCGAGGAAACCGCGCTTGCCGAACGCCGTGCCACGATGATGGCGGGCGAAAAGATCGCGACCGACCTGCGCGAGGCGCAGGACGTCGTCAGCGGTCATGGCTCACCGGTGAGCGTGCTGGCGGCTGCGGTGCGGCGGCTGGAACGGCGAGCTGCGAATTCGCCGCAACTGGTCGAGCCGGCGGTCAGGGCCATCGATGCCGCCATCAACGCGCTGGAGGAGGCGGACCAGCATCTCGCGGCGGCGCTCGTTGCCGCCGATTTCGACCCGGCCGAGCTGGAGCGCATCGAGGAACGGCTGTTCGCGCTGCGCGCGGCGTCGCGCAAATATGCGACGCCGGTGGACGGCCTGGCTGCGCTTGCCAAGAAATACGCTGCGGAAGTCGCACTGATTGATGCCGGTGCGGATCGATTGACCGTTCTGGAAAAAGAGGCGGCCGACGCCGAAAAACGTTATGCAGCGGCAGCGGCGAAACTCTCGGCCGCGCGCACGAAGGCTGCTGACAAGCTCGACAAGACAGTCAACGTCGAGCTTGCGCCACTGAAACTCGAACGCGCCAGATTTTCCACGCAGATCGAGTCCGACCCGTCGGCACCGGGACCGCAAGGCTTCGACCGCGTCGAGTTCTGGGTGCAGACCAATCCCGGCACGCGACCGGGGCCGCTGATGAAGGTCGCCTCGGGAGGCGAGCTGTCGCGCTTCCTGCTGGCGCTGAAGGTGGTGCTCTCCGACAAGGGCTCGGCGCCAACGCTGGTGTTTGACGAGATCGACACCGGAGTTGGCGGCGCAGTTGCTGACGCCATCGGTGCGCGGCTGGCGCGCTTGGCCTGCAAGGTGCAGGTGATGGCGGTGACGCACGCGCCGCAGGTCGCGGTGCGGGCCGATCAGCATCTGCTTATTTCAAAGGATGCGCTGGATCGCGGCAAGCGCGTCGCCACGCGTGTTGCGACGCTGGCTGAGGATCACCGCCGCGAGGAGATCGCGCGGATGCTCGCCGGTGCGGAGATCACCGCGGAGGCTCGCGCCGCCGCGGACCGGCTGCTGAAAGCGGCGGGGTAAGTCGCTGTGGCGGCGAAGCCCAAAACGCCTCCGCCCGTCGATCTCCTCACCAGGTCGCAGGCTCGGGTTGAGCACAAGCGGCTTGCGCTCGAGATCGAGACGCATAACGAACGCTACTACCAGCAGGACGCGCCGACGATCTCAGACTCCGCCTACGACGCACTGCGGCAGCGGCTCGAAGCGATCGAGGCCCGCTTTCCGGACCTCGTCACTGCAAGCTCGCCCACGCAGACCGTCGGATCCGCCCCCGCGCGCGGCTTCGCGAAAGTGCAGCACGCGGTGCCGATGCTGTCGCTCGGCAATGCCTTCAGCGACGCTGAGGTCGCGGAATTCGTCGAACGCATCCGGCGTTTTCTGAAACTTGCCCCGGACGAATTCCCCGCCATTGTCGCCGAGCCGAAGATCGATGGCCTGTCGCTATCGTTGCGCTACGAGCGCGGCGAACTGGTGCGCGCGGCGACGCGCGGCGACGGCTTCACCGGCGAGGATGTCACCGCCAATGTCCGCACTATCAAGGACGTGCCGCAGACGCTCACAGGCCGCAACATTCCCGCCGCCTGCGAGTTGCGCGGCGAGGTCTACATGCTGAAGCAGGATTTTCTTGCGCTGAATAAAAAGCAGCAAGAAGCTGGCGATACCGTGTTCGCCAATCCTCGCAATTCGGCCGCCGGTTCGTTGCGGCAGAAGGATGTCGCGGTCACCGCGTCGCGACCGCTGAAATTCTTCGCCTATGCATGGGGGGAAATGACGGATCGGCCCGCCGACACCCAACACGGCATGCTGGAGTGGCTCAGGGGCGCCGGATTCGTCGTCAATCCGCTGATCGAGTTGTGTCATAGCGTCGAGGAGGTGCTGGCGTTTTATCGCCGCATCGGCGAGCAGCGCGTCACGCTCGACTACGACATCGATGGCGTGGTCTATAAGGTCGACCGGCTCGACTGGCAGGAGCGGCTCGGCTTCGTATCGCGAAGCCCACGTTGGGCGATCGCGCACAAGTTCGCTGCCGAGCAGGCAATCACAATCCTCAAGGGCATCGACATTCAGGTCGGCCGCACCGGTGCATTGACGCCGGTGGCGCGGCTTGAGCCCATCACCGTTGGCGGCGTTGTGGTGCAAAACGCGACGCTGCACAACGAAGACTACATTAGAGGCATTGGAAATGACGGCCAGCCGATCCGCGACGGTGTTGATCTTCGCGTCGGCGACACCGTGGTGGTGCAGCGCGCTGGTGACGTGATTCCGCAGGTGGTCAGTGTTGTCATCGACAAGCGGCCAACGAGCGCCAAGCCGTATGCGTTTCCGCACAAGTGTCCGATCTGCGGCAGTCACGCCGTACGCGAGGAGGGCGAGGCGGTGCGCCGCTGCACCGGAGCACTGATCTGCCCGGCGCAGGCGGTGGAGCGGCTCAAGCATTTCGTCTCGCGTCTTGCCTTCGACATCGACGGTCTCGGTGAAAAGCAAATCCAGGAGTTCTATGACGACGGCCTCATCATGCATCCGGTCGACATCTTCACGTTGCAGAAGCGCGACGCGCGCGCGACAAAGAAGCTGCGTGATCGCGAAGGTTATGGTGAGGTCTCAGTGCGCAACCTGTTCGCTGCGATCGACGCTCGCCGCAAGATCGAACTGAACCGGTTGATCTTCGCGCTCGGCATCCGCCATGTCGGTGAGGGCAACGCCAAGCTGCTGGCGCGGCATTACGGTAGTATCGAGAATTTTCGCAGCACCATGGCGGAGGCCGCTGCGGCGCAGACAGAGGCGGGCAATGATTCCGAAGCCTATGCCGACCTCAACAACATCGGAGGCATCGGCGATATCGTCGCCGACGCGGTGGTCGAGTTCTTCGCTGAGACGCGCAACGTCAAGGCGCTGAACGACCTGCTCGCGGAGATCGAGGTGCTGCCGGTCGCGCAGGCCCGCAGCGACTCGGCCGTGGCCGGCAAGACCGTTGTGTTCACGGGTTCGCTGGAAAAATTCACGCGCGACGAGGCTAAGGCATCGGCTGAGCGGATGGGCGCGAAAACGTCCAGCTCGGTGTCGAAGAAGACCGATCTTGTTGTCGCTGGCCCCGGCGCGGGCTCGAAGCTCAAGGACGCCGAGAAGTTCGGCGTGAAGGTGATTTCGGAAGACGAGTGGCTGCAACTGATCGAGGGATAAGAGATTCCCCGAGTGGTGCGTCGAGGACGTGATGGCGCTCAAGCTGCTGGCTGGCCGATCGTCACTGTCAGCGTGCCGACGCCGTCGCAGCCGCATTCGACGTGGTCGCCCGGCTGAAGGGGCGAGACGCCGGCTGGCGTTCCGGTCATGATGATGTCGCCGGCGTCAAGCGCGACCTGTTGCGAGAGCTGCGCGATGATCTCCGGCACATTCCAGATCATCTGCGCGAGATCTCCGGATTGGGTTTCCCTGCCATTGACCGCGAGCCAGATGTGGCCCTTCGACGGATGCCCGATCTTGGCGGCGGGTTGCAGAGCGCTGCAGGGCGCAGCGTGATCGAACGATTTTGCGATCTCCCAGGGCTGCTTCTTTTCGCGCACAGCGTTTTGCAGGTCGCGCCGGGTGAGGTCGATGCCGACGGCGTAGCCGTAGACGTGATCGAGCGCGGTGTCGGCGGGGATGCGCAAGCCGCCGCTCTTCATCGCGACGATCAGTTCGACTTCGTGATGCAGATTCTGGGTGAGGGGCGGATAGGGGATAACCGCGCCGTTGGCGTCGATCATATCGGCGTGTTTGGCGAAGAAGAACGGCGGCGCGCGCTCGTCGTGGCCCAATTCGCGGATATGGTCGAGATAGTTGCGCCCGACGCACCAGACGCGGCGGACCGGAAAAAATCTGTCGTCGCCTGCGACCGCGATGACGGGTTGGGGCGGCTGTGGAATCACGAACGACGATACGCTCATGCGGACTCTCCGCTCTGCCTGCGCTGGCGCGACGAGATCGTCATTGCGGACAATCGCAATGAGCTTACGCTGACGCGCTCAAGGGGGCCAGCGTCAGCGGCGCTGTCTCACGATGCTGCAGGCGGAAGAACGAAGCATAGCGTCCGCCGCTCCGCAGCAGGTCGTCGTGGCGCCCGCGCTCGACGATCTCGCCGTTCTCGACCACAAGAATGGCGTCGGCATGCATGATGGTATGCAGGCGGTGCGCGATCACGATCGTGGTCCGATTGCGGCACAGGTGCTCGATCGCTTCCTGCACCTGCTTTTCGGATTCCGAATCGAGTGCGGCGGTGGCCTCGTCCAGCAGGATGATCGGCGCGTCCTTGATGAGCGCGCGCGCCACGGCGATGCGTTGGCGTTGCCCGCCGGAGAGCTGGGTGCCGTGCTCGCCCACAGGGGTATCGTAGCCGAGCGGAAAGCTCATAATGAAGTCGTGAGCGCAGGCGGCTTTCGCCGCCGCGACGATCTCGTTCTCGTTGGCGCCGGGGCGACCGAACGCGATGTTCTCGCGGATGGTGGCGCGGAACAGGTAAACGTCCTGGCCGACATAGGCAGTCTGCTGGCGTAGCGATGTGCGCGATACGCCGGAGATAACCTGCCCATCGATCAGGATGTCGCCGTCGGTGACTTCATACAGGCGCAGCAATAGCGCCAGCACGGTGGATTTTCCGCCACCCGATGGGCCGACCAGCGCCGTCATCTTGCCCGGCTCGGCGACAAAGCTCATGCGCTTGAGCACGGGCTCGTCGGCGCGATAGGCGAACGTGACATCCCGCAACTCGACGCGCGCGTCGGTCAATTGCAGAGCGGGTTTGTCACTGTCGTCCGGCTCGCTGGCGGGGCTGTCCACGATTTCAATCAGCTTGCGCGCGCCGATCAGGCTGCTGTTGAGTTCGATGTTGAGACGGGCCAGCCGCTTGGCTGGCTCATAGGCCAAGAGAAAGGCTGCGAGGAACGAAAAGAACTGGCCCGGCGTCGCGCCCATGGCGACAACGCGATAGCCGCCATACATCAGCGCGCCCGCGATGGCGAAACCGCCAAGCGTTTCCATCAGCGGGCTGGCGCGGTTCGAAACCCGCGCCATCTTGTTGTTGGTTTGCTCCACCGCGGCGATGCTGGCGTCGATCCGCTCGCGCATGGTCTGTTCGAGCGTGAACGCCTTGACGGTCCGAATACCTTGCAGCGACTCCTGCATCGTCTCCATGATGTCGGCGGTGCCATGGAACTGCATGTGCGCTAGCCCCTTGATGCGCTTGACCAGCTTGCGCAGCACGATCATCGCGGGCGGCGCCACCAGCGCGCCAAGCAGCGACATATACGGATCCTGCATCACCATCACGACGACGAGCGCGATCAACGACAGGAGATCGCGACCCACGGCGTTGATCAGCAGGTTGAGCACCTGGGTGACCGATGTCGCGCCGGCCGTGAGCCGCGCGAGAAACTCCGATGAATGTCGCTGCGAGAAATAGCCGATGCTCTCGCTCATCAGCTTCGCAAACAAGCGGCGCTGATTATTGGCGAGAATGGCGTTGCTGATCCGGGACAGGATCACGGAATGACCGTAGGTCGCCGCACCCTTGACCACGAAGATGACGAGCACCACAATCGACAGCATGAAAATGCCGTGGACATTGCGGTCCACATAAGCCTGATTGATGACTTCGCCGAGCAGGTAGGCCGAGGTCGCCGTCGCCGCCGCGGAGACGGCCATCAGCGCAAATGCGGCGAGGTAGCGCCGCCAATAGGCCATGCCCTGTTCCGTGATCAGGCGGCGGATGAGGACGGCCGCGCCATAGGGATCGTCGGTAATTTTCTTCGGCGGTTCGGTCATCGCGTTCCGTTGACGCCGTGAATCGGCGGTTGCCCGCGCGTCAGGGTATTGCGAAAGCTCCGACTCAATGCCCGCAATAGCAGCCTTTTTCAAGCGAAAACCGGGTTTCGCCCGGTTTGTCAGGCTGATGCCGCGAGCGCCTCCGAGACTTGTCGGCCCGCCAGCTTTTCTTCCCATGCCAGCGCGTGCGCGGCGATGGTCGCGAGGTCGTCGTATTGCGGCGTCCAGTCGAGTGCCGTGCGAATCCGGCTCGTGTCGGCGATCATGGTCATGATATCGCCGGGGCGGCGGTCGGAATAGTGAACCGCGAAGTTGCGGCCGCAGACCCGGCGGACCGCTTCGATCGTTTCCAGAACGGAATAGCCGCGTCCATATCCGCAATTCAACGTGGTCGAGCATCCGCCGTTTTGCAGGTAGGTCAGCGCGGCGCGATGGGCTTGCGCCAGATCGCTGACATGAATGAAGTCGCGAATGCAGCTTCCGTCCGGCGTCGGATAGTCGGTGCCGAACACGTCGATCTTGGCGCGCTGCCCGGTCGCGGCTTCGACTGCGATTTTCAGCAGGTGCGTGGCTCCCGCGGTCGAGAGGCCGATACGCGCCTGTGGGTCTGCGCCCGCGACATTGAAGTAGCGCAGCACCACGTAGTTCATGCCATGTGCGGTCGCGACGTCGCGCAGCATGATCTCCGTCATCAGCTTCGACGATCCGTAAGGGGAGAGCGGTCGGGTCGGAGCTTCTTCAGGAACCGGCATCCGGTCGGGATTGCCGTAGACTGCGGCGGTTGACGAAAAGATGAAGCGGTTGACCCCGCATCTGACGGCGGCGTTCAGAAGGCTGCGAGTCGTCATCGTGTTGTTACGATAGTAGGCGAGCGGATCGCGCATCGACTCGGGCACCACCACGGAACCCGCAAAGTGAATGATGCTTTCGATGCCGTTCTGGGCGATGACGTTCTCGACGAGATTTTCGTCTCCGGTGTCGCCGATGAACAGCGGTACGCCCTCGGGGAGCGCCGACGAGAATCCGGTGGACAGGTTGTCGATCACGACGACGTTCTCGCCGGCCTCAGCCAGCGCGAGCACCATATGACTGCCGATGTAGCCGGCTCCACCGGTGACAAGCACGGTCATATCTGCTCCTTTGTACCAAAGTGTGCGGCGGGTCCCGCGGTCGCCGAAGTGTCCCACAAAAGAATGGAATTGCCGTATAGCATGACCGTGAACGACCAGATTTCGTCCGTCTGATCTCGGGATTCGACATTATGGTTGCCAAACTGTAACGGGAACCGGTCTTTCTTTGAGCAGCTGCGGCCGTCGATGACCGACATTCTCATCATCAAGACATCCTCGCTCGGCGACGTCGTGCATCAGATGCCGGCGATCGTCGATGCCGTGCATGCATGTCCGCAGTTGCGGGTGACGTGGCTGGTCGAGGAATCGTTCGCGCCGTTGGTGCGGCTGCACCCCTCAGTCGCCGACATCATTCCTGTCGCGACGCGGCGCTGGCGTTCGCAACTCGGTGCCGGGGCCACATGGCGCGAGATCGCCAAGTTCCGGGCGAGGCTTCGCGAGCGATCGTTCGACAAGGTGATCGATACTCAGGGCCTGATCCGCTCGGCGATCATGGCGCGCGTCGCGCGCGGCGAGCGCCACGGTTATGACGGTCGCAGCATCCGCGAACCCTTAGCCGCGCGATTCTACGACGTCAGGCACGCGGTAGGGAGCAATCTCCACGCGGTGACGCGCAACCGGATCCTGACCGGTCTGTCGCTCGGATATCAGTCGCCCCACGACGTTGACTACGGTCTGCGCCCGTTCATGCGGACAGGTGGTCAGCCCTATGCAGTCTTGCTTCACGGTACCTCCCGGCTCTCGAAAACGTGGCGTGCGGAGGACTGGATCGAAACCGGCCGCTGGCTGAGTGCGAACGGATTGCAGACCGTGCTTCCGTGGGGCACCGAGGCCGAACGCCTGTTATCCGAACGGTTGTCGGGAGACATCGCGGGCAGTCGTGTCCAGCCGCGCCAGACTCTCGATCTGACCGCACGGATGATCGGCAATGCGGCGTTGGTGATCGGCGTCGATACCGGCCTGATGCATCTTGCGGCAGCGTATCGCGTTCCGCTCGTCGGCATCTATGTCAGCACCGACCCCGGTCTGACCGGGCCGGTCGGCAGTGGCCGCATGGCGGTTCTAGGCGGCAAGAACGGTCCGCCTTCCGCGGGGCAGGTGATCGATGCCGCGGAGCGATTGCTTGCTTAGGCACGTGGCGTGATTGCACTGGATATCTCTGCAAGCACCCGCGCGACGAATGCGTCGAGGTCACCGCCGCTAAACAGGAAGCCCGGAATGCCCGCACCGGCAGCGGCTTCGATATCGCTCTCGCGGTCGCCGATGGCAAAGCTGCCGTGCTGCCGCACCGGCCAATGCTGCATCAGGTCGAGGATCATGCCGGGCTTCGGTTTGCGCCAGGGATGATCTTCCAGATATCCGGCGACGCTGCCGTCGGGGTAGTGCGGGCAATACCTGAAGTCGTCAATCCGCGCGCCCTGCGACGCGAGATGGGACTGCATCCACAGGTGCAGATTACGAACATCATCCTCGCTGAAAAAGCCGCGCGCGACACCGGATTGATTGGTGAAGATGAAAACGAAATAGCCGGCCTCGTTCAGCCGCTGGATCGCCCTGGCGACGCCGGGCATCCAACGAATGCGATCACGCGTACCCATATAGCTGTCGTCATGATTGATGACGCCATCACGGTCCAGGAAGGCGGCGGGTTTGCCGGCCTGAGCGATCTCCGCTCCGCTCACTTGCGGCCCGCTCCGTCCACCAGGGCGTGCTCCACGTTATCGCAGATCGCGTGAGCCGCGGTCATGTGGATCTGCTGAATCACCGGGGTGTCGTCGCTCGGCGCAACGAGAAGGCGGTCGCAGATCTCGTGCAGGCTTTGCCCTTTGAGGCCGGTAAAACCGACGGTGACAAGTCCGAGCCGTCGCGCGGCGGATAGGGCAGCGAGGATGTTTGGGGACCGTCCCGAGGTGGACAGCGCCAGCAGCACGTCGCCAGGTCGGCCCAGACTCTCGATCTGCCGGGCGAAAATCTGCTCGAAGCCGTAATCGTTGGAGATAGCGGTGAGAGCGGACGTATCGGTCGTCAGGGCGATGGCGGCGTAGCCGGGCCGTTCTTTCCTGTAACGCCCGACGATTTCCGAGGCGATGTGTTGGGCGTCGGCGGCGCTTCCGCCGTTTCCGATCAGAAGCACTTTATTTCCGGAACGGAGCGCGTCGATGATCGTGACAGCAATGTCGCTTACGACTGCGAGCAGCGCCGTGTCATTGGCTGCGCGCTGGAGGGCCGTCAGCGATTGCTGAAAATGGGTTGCGATCGGGTTCTGGCTCAAGACGCACCTTTGTCACCGTGATGGCCAGAGCATTTTCGCTTCTGATTGAATCAGAAGCGAAGCTCTAGATTGTTATTTTAACGCGTTTCTTCCCGCGAACCGGTATCCACTTCGCTCGAAAACGCTATAGCAGTGGTAATGAGCGCGTCATACCCAGGCAAGCATGGCGTGCGTCAACGTGCATCGTGCGCGCCGGCCTCCGCAAGCACCCGTTCCGCGATCGCGATTACCTCTGCTGCGGGGATATCGCGCATGCAACGATGATCATTCCTGGTGCAGACCGGACGATGGCATGGTTGGCACGGGAGAGGCGTTTTCACCTGAATCGTCGCGGCGAGCCCGTTCAAGGGCGCCCAGTGATAGGGGCTGGTCGGCCCGAAAATTCCCAGTGTCGGCGTTCCGATCGCAGCCGCGACGTGCAGCAGACCGGAGTCGTTCGATATTGCAATGGTGGCCCCCGCCATCGCCAGAATGCCGTTTCGCAGGTCGTGACCCGTGAGATCCCGGACCCGCGGGCCTCCGGTTGCCGCGATTTCAGTCGCCATCCCTTTTTCATTGGGGCCGCCGATCACCCAAAGGTCGATTCCGCGCTCAGCCAGCATTCGGGCGGCCTCCGCGTAGGAGGTCCAGCGCTTACTGGAGCCGACCGCCCCGGGTGCCAGCGCCACCGCCGGTCCCGCGCCCAATCCCTGCGCCTGCCGCCAGCGGGTGACGTCTTCGGTGGATATCCGAAGCTGCGGCGCCGGCCATTCAGGTGGCCGGGCTGCCCCGGCCGGAAGCGCCAGGGACGCCTTCCTGTCGATCATGCGGGGCAGGGCTCTTTCGCCCCATCGCCAGCGGTTAAGTAGTCCGAAACGCGCTTCGCCGACAAAACCCACCCGTTCCGGGATGCCGGCCAGCGCGGGCGCGATCGCCGATTTCCAGGTGCGTGGCATGACGAAGGCCGTTCCATACCCGCGCGCGCGCAATTGCCGGGCGAGACTCCACTGTTGCGTCGGTGCCAGCCGGCTGCGGGGCAGGTCCCAGACCACGCCAGCGCGCACTCCGGGCATATAATCGACCAGCGGCGCGCAGAGCGTTGTCACCAGCATATCCACCGGTCGATTCGGCCAGCGCTGTTTGAGCACCCGCACCACCGTGTGGCCGCGCACGAAGTCGCCGATCCACATATAGGGAACAATCAGAATGGGCCGGGTATCGTCCGGGTCGGCCATTTCCGGCCCATATGGTGAATCTGTTTTCATATCTTGATCGATGCGCAATCCAGGATCGATGTTCGGTCCTCGGTATCCGCTCCGACCCGTGAGGTAAAGTTATCTCGCGCGCTGTTTTTCACGGCCCGATCGTCACACGGCAGGCCCACCCAAGTTGCCTCGCGGGCTGGAGTGGGGCAAACCAGTGGGGTGAATTTGACATTCGCCACCCACTTTGCCGCAAACCCGGCAAGGGAATGTCAAATTCATAACTCCACTGGAAAACCTTATGGTTGCTAGTGGGCTCTTGATTCTAACATTTGCAAAGAACGCCTGCCGCGCCGGGATGCAAATGTTAGAACGGACCACTAAGAGTCGCACATCCATGACGGGGACATCATGCTGCTGGTGACCGGGGGCGCCGGTTTTATCGGATCCAATCTCGTTGCCGCGTTGAACGACGCCGGGCGCAGCGATGTGGCGGTGTGCGATGTGCTGGGACATGACGGTAAATGGCGCAACCTCGCCAAGCGGCAGCTTGCGGATATCGTTCCACCCGAGGAATTGATGCGTTGGCTGGACGGCCGTCGTCTGGACGTCGTCTTTCACCTCGGCGCGATCTCCGAAACCACGGCGACCGATGGCGATCTTGTCATCGAGACCAACTTCCGGCTGTCGCTCCGATTGCTCGACTGGTGCACGTCGACCATGACGCCTTTCATCTATGCCTCTTCGGCGTCAACCTACGGCGATGGCGCGCAGGGCTTTCGCGATGATCAATCGTTGGCCGCGCTGCGAGCGCTCCGGCCGATGAATCTCTACGGCTGGAGCAAACACCTGTTCGACATGGCCGTTGTGGACCGCGCCGCCAAAGGTGGTGCTCTGCCGCCGCAATGGGCTGGTCTGAAGTTCTTCAACGTGTTCGGACCGAATGAATATCACAAAGGCTCGATGATGAGCGTGCTGGCGCGCCGCTTCAGCGATGTGAAAGGCTGCCGCCCGGTGCAGTTGTTCAAGTCGCACCGTGAAGGCGTCGCCGATGGCGATCAGCGCCGCGACTTCATTTACGTCGACGACGTCGTTCGTGTGATGATGTGGTTGTTTGCGACGCCTTCGGTCAACGGTCTTTTGAATGTGGGAACTGGCGAGGCGCGCAGCTTTCGCGATCTGATGACGGCGGCCTATGCCTCGCTTGGCACGAAGCCGAATATCGAATACGTCGATATGCCTGAACAGATTCGCGGGGCCTACCAGTATTTTACGCAAGCAGATATCGAGCGCTTGCAAAGCGCTGGTTACAACGGAGGCTTCACGCCTTTGGAGGAAGCCGTCGATGCCTATGTCAAAGGCTATCTGGATCGCGATGATCGCTTTCGCTGACGCGCTGGACCATGATCCCGAAAAGTGGAAACCGGTTTTCGGATAAGATCATGCTCGACCGAAGGATAGGCTTGGGTCTGGTTAATGCGATTGCATCAGACTCCAGCAACAGGTGAAGGGTTTTGATGATCGATTTTGACGACTTGTCGAATGGCTTTTCCGGCCAGACGGTCCTCTGTGTCGGCGATCTCATGCTCGACGAGTTCGTGTACGGCGAGATTTCGCGGATTTCGCCGGAGGCGCCCGCCCCGGTCATCGCGGTTCAGCGGAGCGAAACCAACGTCGGTGGGGCCGGCAATGTGGCGCGCAATATCGCCGCGCTCGGTGCGCGCTGCATCTTCGTTGGATTGGCGGGTGAGGACGACGCCGGCGAGAGGCTCCGGGCCACGCTTTCGCGGGAACGCCTGATCGAACCATTGTTGATTTCGGATCCGGCGCGACCGACGACGCGCAAGGTCCGCTTTGTTTCGGAGCATTTTTCGACCCACATGCTGCGAGCCGATTGGGAAATGGCCGTTCCGGCGTCCGGGGCGGTGGAGCAGACCTTGATCGATGCCATTCTGCCGCAACTGCCACGCGCCGACATCGTATTGTTGTCCGACTATGCCAAGGGAGTGTTGACAGCGCGGGTAATCCGCGACGTCATCGATGCCGCGCGCCGGCTTGGCAAGCGCGTGATCGTCGATCCGAAGAGCGCTAATTTCAACATCTATCGCGGCGCCACGTTGCTCACGCCGAACCGCAAGGAGTTTGCGGATGCGACTCGCACCCGCGCCGACGATCAGCCGAGCATTGCGGCAGCGGCTCGCGAAATGATGCGGCTCGTCGATGGCGAGGCCGTGCTGGTGACGCAAAGCGAGCATGGCATGACGCTGGTGCCGCGTGAGGGCGAGGTCATCCATGTTCCCGCGCACACCGTCAAGGTTCGCGACGTGACGGGCGCCGGCGATACTGTCGTCGCCACGCTCGCGGTTTCGCTTGCCGCGGGCGCAGATTGGGAAACCGCGCTGCGGACAGCGAGCGCCGCAGCCGCCGTCGCCGTCGGCAAGAGCGGGACCGCGATTGTCACGCTCGCGGAACTGCGCCGCAATATTCTGCCGCCGGCCTCTCTGGCCGCCGAAGAGAAAATCGCGCAATCGACGGTCAACCTTGACCAACACCTGACGGCGTGGCGTGCGCAAGGTCTGCGAATTGGCTTCACCAATGGCTGTTTCGATATCCTGCATCCCGGTCACGTCAAGGTGCTGACCGGAGCACGCGCTACGTGCGACCGGCTGGTCGTGGGATTAAACAGCGATGCGTCCGTGATGCGGCTGAAAGGCGAAGGCCGTCCGATCCAGAATGAGCGGGCGCGCGCAGAAGTTCTGGCTGCGCTCGAGGCTGTCGACCTCGTTGTGGTTTTCGAAGAGGACACGCCGATGAACCTGATCGAGCGAATCCAGCCGAATGTTCTCGTCAAGGGCGGAGATTATTCTCTTGAGCAAGTCGTCGGTCAGGAGCTAGTTACTGCACGAGGCGGGGAAGTGGTGCTGATCGATACTCTGAAAGGATTCAGTACGACGTCGCTGGTGAAGCGCGCAGGAGGCCGAGCATGAGAGTCTTGCTCCGCAGTGGCCGGCGTGTTTTCGTTTCTTATACTGTCCGAACCAAAGCCTCATGAATCCGCGCCGAAAGTTTACTTCCCGAAATGTTCTGATCGCGCTGCATGACCTGATAACGGTCGTGGCAGCGGTGCTCGTGAGTTGTTACTTCCGTTTTGATGATCATGATTTTGCCCTGCGCTTGCCACTGCTCTTGAAAGCGCTGCCCTATTTCCTGGCCATCAGCTGCGTTATCTTTTATGTCTTTAACCTGACGACAACAAAATGGCGGTTCATTTCCCTTGTGGACGCCCTCAATATCGTCAAGGCGTCCTCGCTTTTGGCATTCGTCATCCTGGTCTTCGACTACGTCATCATCGCCCCCAATCTTTATGGCACGTTCTTTCTTGGAAAGAAGACGATCATACTTTACTGGCTGTTGCAGATATTTCTGCTCGCAGCTACGCGCTTTACCTATCGGTATTTTCGTTACAAGCGGACCCTTGTTCACGTAAGGGCCGACGACGCAACGCCAGCCATCATCGTCGGACGCGCTGCGGATGCCGAAATTCTCCTGCGTTCGGTCGAGAGTGGCGCGGTCAAGCAATTGCGACCGGTTTGCCTATTGTCGCCGTCGGCCGCTGACATTGGTCAGACGATACGCGGCGTTGCCGTCCTTGGTGGAGTGGATCAACTCGAAGAGGTGATAACGGATTTTGCGGAAAGGCAGACGTCGATCAAGCGCATCATCATGACGCCCTCCGCCTTCGAGCCCGACGCCCAGCCGGAAACGGTTCTCGCTTACGGCCGCAAACTAGGCCTTAAGGTAAGCCGGCTGCCCTCGCTAGGGGAGGGAGGGGAGATTCCGCGCCTGACGCCGGTCGCCGTTGAAGATCTTCTGCTTCGCCCAAGCCGTACCATCGACTACGAGCGGCTCGAAGGCCTGATCAAGAACAAGTCCGTTGTCGTGACCGGCGGCGGCGGATCGATCGGGTCCGAAATCTGCAAACGTGTCGTGACGTTTGGTGCGAGCCGTCTGTTGATCGTCGAAAATTCTGAACCTGCTCTTTATGCGATCGTGGAGGAGTTCAGCTCCACGAGCCGAGCCGCTGTGGTAGAAGGTCGCATTGCTGACATTCGTGATCGCGAGCGGCTGATGCGCTTGATGAACGAATTCAAGCCCGACATTGTGTTTCATGCGGCTGCGCTCAAGCATGTTCCCATCCTCGAGCGGGACTGGGGCGAGGGCGTCAAGACCAACATTTTCGGTTCAGTCAATGTCGCCGATGCCGCGCTGGCATCGGGTGCCGAATCCATGGTGATGATCTCCACCGACAAGGCGATAGAGCCGGTGTCGATGCTCGGGCTGACCAAACGTTTTGCCGAGATGTATTGTCAGGCGCTGGATCGTGAACTGGCGGCACGTGCGGCCGGCAAAGTTCCGATGCGGCTGATTTCAGTCCGTTTCGGCAACGTGCTGGCGTCGAACGGATCGGTGGTACCAAAGTTCAAGGCGCAAATCGAAGCCGGCGGTCCGGTGACAGTCACGCATCCGGACATGGTTCGCTACTTCATGACGATCCGCGAAGCCTGCGATCTCGTCCTTACCGCGGCCAGCCATGCAGCGATGCCGGAACGACATGATGTCTCGGTGTATGTCCTGAATATGGGTCAGCCGGTGAAGATCGTCGATCTGGCCGAACGCATGATCACCCTGTCCGGCCTGCAGCCTCACAGCGACATTGAGATTGTTTTTACCGGGGCGCGGCCGGGCGAAAGATTGAACGAAATCTTGTTTGCAAGCCAGGAGCCGACGATCGAGATCGGCTTACCGGGGATCTTGGCGGCAAAACCGAACGAGCCGCCGATGGACACGGTTCGCGAGTGGGTTGCGGTTCTAAAGGAAGCCGTCGCGAGCGAGAACAAGCTGGCGATCCGATCGATCCTGAAAGATGCCGTGCCGGAGTTCGGCGCGCATCCCGCGCAAACCTCGCCTCTCGCACCCGATATGTCGCGATGAACCGCTGCGTTATTCGGCACTCTCGATTGAGGTCGATCCTTTCTGACTTCTTTCGCCGCTGAAAATCCAGACGAGTCCCCCGAGCGCGCCTACGACCAAAAACACCGCGCCGTACAGCAGCGAGACATTGACGCCTTCGCTAGTCGCCAGTCCGGCATATCCGAAAGTCAGAGCCATGGACGCCTCGCGCACGCCCCAGCCGGCTATCGAGATCGGCAGCATCGTAATCAGCATGACCGGTGGGACAAGCAAGAAAATCTCGCTGAAAAGGATTGGCGCGGCGATTGCCTTCACAACGCACCATGCAATCACCACGGCGAGGATATGGATGAGCAGCGACAGAAACGCAATCTTCGACCAGCGCTCTCGATTGAAGATGGCACGGTTCGTGATGATCGAGCAGGCGCGAAGATGGTGCACGGCCCGGATACGTCCGAGCCAGTGCCAATGCAATCTACCGAGAAGCAGGAAACCACCGGCGGCTGCGAGCGCGACAAGATCGACGAACAGCAATGCGAGCCGGCCTTGGGGATCGCCGATCAGACGGTAACTCCACGGCAGACTCGCGGCGATCAGCAGGGCAAGCGCAATCAGGCCAATCGCGCGGTCGACGAAGATCGAATAGGCCGCTGCCCGCCAACCGGCCGGACCACGTCCGACCAGCCAGAGCCGCATGGCGTCGCCGCCGATCGATGAAGGCAGGGTCTGGTTGAAAAACGAGCCGATCATGCAATAGCGCACCGCCTGTGCGACCGAGAGGCTGGCGCCGCAGTCGGCGCTGATTTCACGCCACCGCATGGCGCTGGCGAACACCTGCAATAGCGTTACGGCAATGCCGAGCGCGATCCAGCCGGCGCTGGTGAAACCGAGGCGCGAGAGGAGGTCAGAGATATCGACCTTACGGAGCGCTAGGTAGAGCAGGGCAGCCGAAATCAGTATTTTTGCCGTTGAAAGCAGAATTTGGCGCATTGCGCTTGTCTGTGCCGAGGTTAAGTTGGCCATCGGGCCCTTCGGGACAAAGTGGACGTCTTGTCTTGGTATGGTTTTGGATTGCCTCTGGCAATAGTCGTGCACAGCGGGGTATTGCAGTCCTGCGATGCCATGGATAACGAGGCAGGGCTACCCCGTGGGCCGCGGCTCACAGTTCCTGAGGAGTGAAATTGTCGGATTATCCGATATTGGTTACCGGCGCGGCGGGCTTCATCGGATTTCACGTCGTCGGCCGACTCCTGAAGCAGGGGCATCGGGTTGTCGGCATTGACAGTCTCAACGATTATTATGATCCTGCACTCAAGGATGGCCGGCTCGAAATCTTGCGCAAGGATTCACACTTTCGTTTTGTCAAAGCCGACCTGGCCAATCGTGAGGCGACGGCCGCATTGTTCGCTGAACACCGCCTTTCGGTCGTGCTCCATCTCGCAGCGCAGGCGGGCGTTCGCTACTCATTGCAGAATCCCCATGCGTACGTCGATTCCAACCTCACGGCTTTTGCGAATGTCCTAGAAGGATGTCGGCACGCCTGCTGTCCTCACTTGCTGTTTGCTTCATCGTCCTCTGTTTACGGCGCAAACACAAAGCTTCCTTTTTCCGTTCATGATAATGTCGATCACCCCGTCAGCCTCTATGCGGCGACGAAGAAGTCCAACGAACTCATGGCGCACGCCTATAGCCACCTCTATCGGATTCCGACGACGGGCTTGCGTTTCTTCACGGTCTATGGCCCGTGGTACCGACCGGACATGGCGCTCTACAAGTTCGCGGACGCGATCGTCGGAGGGCAGCCGATCAAGCTGTTCAATCATGGCAACATGCAGCGAGATTTCACCTACGTCGATGACGTGGTGGAAGCCGTTGTCCGCCTGATCGATCATGCGCCACAGGCTAATGCGAGCTGGTCGGGCGATGCTCCGGATGCGGGGACCAGTTCGGCTCCATGGCGAATCTATAATATCGGCAATAACAAGCCGGCAGAGTTGATGAGCGTCGTCACCCTGCTGGAGAAAGCTCTCGGACGATCCGTGCAAAAGGAACTGCTGCCGATGCAACCCGGCGACGTACAGGCAACATTTGCTGATATCGATGATCTTGCCCGTGACGTCGGTTTCCGTCCCTCGACTTCACTGGAAGATGGTATTCATCGTTTTGCAGCCTGGTATTGTCGTTATCATCGGGTCAATTAGTGCGGCCGTCGGGGTTTGCGTGATCCGATTGAGTGCCTTTCATCGTACGGCTTCCCTCGTCCCTTTGATCCGGGTTCGCATCAAGATGGCCGGCAGAGTCTGACCCAACTGCGTTGAATCAGACTCTGGCCTTAACTTTTTGATTGACATGATCTTATCCGAAAACCGGTTTCCATTTTTCGGGATCATGCTCTAAGGGTCTGCGAACGTCGGAATCGGGATGGACAAATCAGCATACGGAGATGGTCCTGTGAGTGAGCGTATCGTCCCGCTCATCATGTGCGGCGGTGCGGGAACCCGGCTGTGGCCGGCCTCGCGGGAGGGGCGTCCGAAGCAGTTTCTGCCGTTGTTCGGGCCGCGTTCGACGTTTCAGGATACGCTGCGACGGGTGTCCGATCCCTTGCTGTTCGAGCGGCCGATCGTGGTCACCAACGCCGCCTACCGTTTCATGGTGCTTGAACAACTCGCTGAGATGGGGCTTGAAGCGGACATTCTGCTGGAGCCGGCACGGCGCGATTCGGGACCGGCGATCGCCGCGGGGACGATCTTCGCGCAGATGCGTCACAGCGGAGCCGTCGTGCTCGCGCTCGCCGCAGATCATGTTGTCCGCGACACCGAAGCGTTTGTCTCCGCCTGCCGCCAGGGATTAGCTGCCGCCAATGGTGGCCGCATCGTAACCTTCGGCGTTCGGCCGCAGCGGCCGGCGACCGAGTACGGCTATATCAACCCTGGCGCGGCGATTGCGGGCGCGGTGCGAGTGGTAACGACGTTTGTCGAAAAGCCCGATCCGCAAACCGCCGCCGGCTACCTTGAGGCGGGGTATCTCTGGAATAGCGGCAACTTCATGTTCCGCGCAGCGGTTCTTCTGAATGAATATCGCAACGTCGATCCAGACAGCGTCGCCGCGGTGACCGATGCGGTATCCCATGCTGGCCGGGATCTTGGTTTTGTCATGCTCGATCCGGAGGCCTTTTCGAGGGCGCAAGCAATTTCGATCGATTACGCCGTAATGGAAAAGACCGCTCATGCGGCCGTGGTGCCGGTTGATTGCGGCTGGTCAGACGTCGGATCGTGGCATGCGGTTTGGGAGTTGTCGGACAAGGACGGTCAGGGCAATGCGGCGCAGGGGATCGCCGTGTTCGAAGATTCCCGCAACTGCAATGTCGCGACCGATAAAGCACTGGTCGCGCTGGAAGGTGTCGACGATCTCGTTGTGGTAGCGACGCAGGACGCCGTGCTGGTGTCGCGTCAGAAGGACGCCAGCGGGCTGAAACGTCTGGTGGCGAAGTTGAAGGGCCTTGCGCCGCAGGTCACGGAAGAACATCTGCGGGTCCATAGGCCCTGGGGCGCTTACCAGTCGATCGACAGGGGCGAGCGGCATCAGGTCAAGCGCATTACCGTGAAGGCCGGCGACCGGCTGTCGCTGCAAAAACATCATCATCGCTCGGAGCACTGGATCGTGGTGCGCGGTACGGCGAGGGTGACGGTCGATGACGTTGTCAAGATCGTGCACGAGAACGAATCGATCTATATCCCGATTGGAGCCGTCCACCGGCTGGAGAACCCGGGCAAGATTCCCCTGGAGCTGATCGAAGTGCAGACCGGCAGCTATCTTGGCGACGACGATATCGTCCGGATCGAGGATGATTATCGGCGAAACTGAGCTACGGCTCGGGCGCCGAATCGGCTAATCTGTGGACACACTGTGGATACACTGTTGCCCTATCCAAAGGTGTTGTTCTTCGTTCGGCCGGCCACAATGTTATGTAATTCTTTGAATCAAAACGTGTTGGGATTGTTATTCCTCTAATCGCCTCTTTCGTTATGGCGTGCTAGGGAGAACGCGCGGTCGGGTTCGGGGGTGCCTAGGCTGTCGTTTTTTTTGGGGTACCTGATGAGTTCCAAGCCATCTGCACTGAAGCCGTCTGCATTAAAGCCGCCTGCATTGAAAACTGCAGCGTCCGAGCGCTTGCTGCGCGTCGGCGTGATCGGCGCGGGCGTCATGGGCAGCAATCACGGCCGCGTGCTGGCCGGTCTTCCGGGCGTCAGGCTCGTCGGCATTGTTGACCCCTTGCCCGGGCATCGTGCCCGTGCGGCCGAGATGACCGGGTGCCGAACCTTCGGGACATTCGATGAGTTACTCGCCGCCGGCGTCGACGCGGTGACCATCGCTGCGCCGACACATCTTCATTGTGAACTCGCGCTGGCTTGTATCGCGCGCGGCGTTCATGTTCTGGTCGAGAAGCCGATAGCCTCGACGGTCGAGGAGGGATTTAAGATCGTCGCAGCGGCGCACCGTGCTGGTTTGACTCTGATGGTCGGCCATGTCGAGCGCTTCAACCCGGCGGTCGCCGCCATCAAGCAGGCGATTGGCGGTGAGGATATTCTCTCGATCGCGATCACGCGTGTCGGGCCATTTCCGCCGCGCATGTCGAATGTTGGTGTTGTGATCGACCTCGCCGTGCATGACATCGACCTGATCCGCTGGTTTACAGAATCCGAAATCGTCGACGTCCAGCCCCAGCTCTCCTGTGCGGTCGCCGAGCGGGAGGATATCGCGCTGCTTCAGTTCCGGACCGCGTCCGGCGTGCTCGCGCACATCAATACGAACTGGCTGACGCCGTTCAAGGCCCGCAACGTTACGGTCGCAACCCGCGGCAAGTACGTGATGGGTGATCTGCTGACTCGCCAGGTCACGGAATGTTTCGGTTTCCAGCCGGACGGCAGCTACTCCATGCGGCATCTTCCGGTAGGTCATGACGAACCCCTGCGGGCCGAACTGATCGCGTTTGTCGATGCGGTGCGTTCGGGCAAAGCTCCGGCCGTGGGTGGCGCCGAAGGCGTCGCCAGCCTCGCGATCGCGATCAAGTGCCTGCAAGACCAGTCTCCCGTCGCTCCGCCGGTGCAGACAGTGCGCCGCGCTGCCGGCTGATAGCCCAGAGCACAGAATGCAGCAGCATATGCCTTCTCAGGCGATTTCATTCATCGACGTCGCCGAACAGCGCCGTCGCCTGGGTAAACGTATCGATGACGCGATAGCTCGTGTCCTGACGCACTGCCAGTTCATCAACGGTCCGGAGGTCGCACGCCTGGAGGCCGATCTTGCGGCTTTCAGCGGCGCGAAGCATGTGGTGGCCTGCGCGAGTGGCACGGATGCGCTGTTGATGGTGCTGCTGGCGAAGAAAGTCGGCCCTGGCGACGCGGTGATCTGCCCGACATTTACATTCTGCGCGACCGGAGAGGTCGTGGCGCTGCTCGGCGCGACGCCCGTGTTTGTCGATGTTGACGAGACAACCTTCAATATCGACATCGCTTCGCTCAAGAACGGCATCGCCGTCGCGAAACGGCAGGGTCTCAAGCCCCGGGCTATCATCCCCGTCGACCTGTTTGGTCAGCCCGCCGATCATGATGCGATTGCGGCGGTTGCTGCGGCCGAGAATCTGTTCGTTTTGGACGACGCCGCACAAAGTTTTGGCGCGACCTACAAGGGCCGGCGGTTGGGTACGTTCGGCCTTGCGACCGCGACCAGTTTCTTCCCCGCCAAGCCGCTTGGCTGCTATGGCGACGGCGGAGCGATCTTCACCGATGATGCCGAACTGGCCGATACATTGCGCAGCGTTCGCGTCCATGGTCAGGGATCTGACAAGTACGACAACGTGCGGCTGGGTCTCACGGGCCGCATCGATACTGTGCAGGCGGCGGTCTTGATCGAAAAGCTCAAGATATTCCCTGACGAGATTGCGGCGCGGAATGCAGTTGCCAAGCGCTACAATGAAGGGCTCGGGCAGGTTGCGATCGTGCCGCGCGTCGCATCGGATTGCACCTCGGTATGGGCGCAGTACACCATCCGGCTGCCGAATGGGGGCCGTGAGGCGCTGGCATCGACGCTAAAGGCGCAGGGCATTCCGACCGTGGTCTACTATCCGAAGTCGCTGCATCAGCAGACCGCCTACCGGAGTTTCCCGGTCGCCGCCGGTGGCCTTGCCGTCAGCGAAAAGCTGTCGACCGAGGTCATCAGCCTGCCGATGCATCCCTATCTGGATGAATCGACCCAGGACCGAATCATCGAGGCTGTGCGCGCCGCGCTTCCGAACTGATTTCGGCATTTTGCGCCGCAAGGCGATCCTGTAGAAGCGCCGGATGCTTGGACGTATTTTCACCGTCGGCGGATATACGCTGCTCTCGCGGCTGACGGGGTTTGCGCGCGACATCATGCTCGCGGCAATCCTTGGCGCCGGGCCGGTCGCGGATGCGTTCTTCGTGGCGCTGCGATTGCCGAATCATTTCCGGGCGATTTTTGCCGAAGGCGCTTTCAACGCTGCGTTCGTGCCTGCTTACGCGCATGTCTCTGCCAGCGGCCCTGCTGCTGCAAAATTGTTCGCCAGCCGCATCTTCACCCTGCTGTTGCTGTCGCAGGTGATTTTGCTGGTGATCGCATGGCTGTTCATGCCGCAGGTCATCGCATTGCTGGCACCCGGCTTCGCTGATGACCCGATACGCGGCGAGCTCGCCATTTCGCTGACCCGGATCACCTTTCCTTACCTTCTTCTGATCACGCTGGTGACACTGTACGGCGGAATGCTGAACGTCGTGCACCGCTTTGCCAGCGCGGCCGCGGCGCCGATTTTCCTTAATCTGTCGATGATGATGGCGCTGGCGCTCGCGACCTTTTTTCCGAGCGCCGGACACGCGGCGGCCTGGGGCGTGCTGCTCTCGGGTTTCCTGCAATATTTTTTATTGGCGGCCGACGCGGCGTGTCACGGCCTGATGCCGCGGCTGACACGCCCAACGCTCGACGCCGACGTGCGTGGTTTCTTTCGCGCGCTCGGACCTGCAACCGTGGGCTCCATGGGAACGCAACTGGCGATGTTTGCCGATACTATCATTGCCACCTTTCTCCCGGTCGGCGCGCTGTCGGCGCTGTATTATGCCGACCGGCTTAATCAATTGCCGATCGGGGTGATCGGTATCGCCATCGGCACCGTGCTGCTGCCGGAAATGTCGCGGCGGATCACGGGCGGTGATCTTGCAGGTGCAATGGCATCGCAGCGCCGGGCGTTCGATTTCACGTTGCTGTTTTCGGTGCCGTTCGTGGCCGCCTTTCTGGCCGTCCCCGATGTGGTCATGCGGGCGATGTTCGCGCGCGGCGCTTTTTCCGCGGCGGATGCGGCGGCGGCCGGCGCGACGCTTGCAGCCTACGCGGTGGGTCTCATCCCCTTTGTTCTGATCCGCAGCGCGGTCGCCACGTTCTACGCGCGCAAGAATACCGCGACTCCGGTGAAAGCCTCGCTCACCGGGCTCGGAGTCAATCTCGTGCTCAAGGTGGCATTGATGGGCTCGCTGGCGCAGGTCGGTCTGGCGCTCGCCACCGCGGTCGGGGCCTGGATCAATCTTCTGCTCGTGATCGGATTTGCGATGCGGGCAGGATACTTCGAGGTCGATCGGGCGTTGCGAGTCTCGCTCGTCAAATTTCTGATCGCGGGCGCGGTGCTCGCAGCGGCGCTGTGGTTCACCGCGCGCTTCGCCTCTGGACAGTTTGCGGATTGGAGCGCGATGCGCGACGAAGCGGTGCTCGGATTGCTGATGATCGTCGGAGCCCTCGTTTATGCCGGCGCGATTTTGCTGCTGTTCGGTCCGCGCTGGTTGAGGTCGTTGGTGCGGGTCTAGTCTCCGATTCCGACAGTTGCTCGAGCATTGCGCTCGGTATTGTTCCGCTGCAGTATCTCGGTAATCCGGGAACATAGCTGGAGATCCCATGGCTCCCGTAAAGTTCGGCATAGGCCAAAGCGTTCGGCGCCAGGAAGATGATGCCCTTATTCGCGGCAAGGGGCGCTATACCGACGATCACACGCCCTCCGATGCGCTGCACGCGCTGATGCTGCGCTCACCGCATGCTCATGCAACATACAGCATCGACGCCTCGCGCGCTCGGGGCTTGGCGGGGGTTGCCCTGATTCTCACTGCAGCCGATGTCGGCGATCTCGGGGGCTTGCCCTGCCAGTTCAGTTTGCCTGACCAACCCTTCACCGCGCCGCCGTATCCCATTCTGCCGAAGGACGAGGTGCGGCATGTCGGTGATGCCATCGCTTTCGTTGTCGCCGATACGGTCGAGCACGCACGGGACGCGCTTGAGGCGATCGAGGTCGGATGGACGCCGCTTGCCTCGGTTGTTGGCGTCGCCAATTCCGTGAAGGATGGCGCACCTCAGGTCTGGTCCGATCACGTCGGTAACGTTCTGTTCGACGTTTCGCTCGGCGACAAGAAGGCGGCGGATGCAGCCTTCGCCGGGGCGCATGCCGTTGCCGAGATTTCGATCGTCAATCCGCGCGTCGTCACCAACTTTATGGAGACGCGCGCCGCAGTCTGCGAATATGACGCGGGACGCGATCACCTGACGCTGACGGTCGGCAGTCAGGGCAGCCATCGCCTGCGCGAGATCCTTTGCCGGTCCGTGCTGAAGATACCGATGGAAAAGATGCGCGTGATCTGTCCCGATGTCGGCGGCGGATTCGGCACCAAGCTGTTTCCTTATCGCGAATACGCGTTGATCGCGGTCGCCTCGAAAAAACTTCACAGAACAATCAAATGGACGGCAGAGAGGTCGGACCATTTCGTTGGCGACTCGCAGGGGCGCGACAACGTCACGACCGCGCGCATGGCGCTGGCCCACGACGGCAGGTTCCTCGGCATGGACGTCGATCTGATGGGAGATATGGGAGCTTATCTCTCGACCTTCGGTCCGGACATTCCATATAGCGGAGCCGGGATGCTACCGGGCCTCTATGATATCCAGGCGTTTCATTGCCGCGTCCGCGCCGTGTTCACCAACACCGTGCCGGTCGATGCCTATCGAGGCGCGGGCCGGCCCGAGGCAGCCTATGTCGTGGAGCGGTTGGTCGATGCCGCTGCGCGCAAGATCGGAATGACGCCGGACGCGATCCGGCGCAAGAACTTCATTTCACCGGAAGCGATGCCGTACAGGACCGCGACGGGCAAGATCTATGACTCCGGCGATTTCGCGACGCACATGAAGCGCGCGATCGAGATCGCGAAATGGCAGGAATTTCCCAAGCGGGCTGAAGCGGCGAAAAAGCGGGGTTTTGTTCGTGGTATCGGTTTGGCCACCTATGTCGAGGTCTGCGGCACCATGGGACGCGAGCGGGCGGACGTACGGCTTGATGCCAATGGTGACGTCACCGTGTTGATCGGTACGCAATCAACCGGGCAGGGCCACGCCACCGCCTATGCGCAGATCATCGCTGATCAGTTTGGGATACCTCCCGAACGGGTTCACCTGATGCAGGGCGACACCGATGTGGTCGCTACCGGTCTCGGCACCGGAGGGTCGAGTTCGATTCCGTCCGGCGGCGTCAGCGTCGAGCGGGCGACACGCAAGCTCGGCGCGCAGCTCCGCGAGATCGCCTCCGAGGCGCTCGAAACCAGCGCGGCCGACCTCGAGATCAGCGACGGCTCGATCCGTATCGCCGGTACGGACCGCTCCGTCTCCTTAACCGATCTTGCAAAGCGCGCCGATCCATCGAAGCTGACGGCCGACGAGAGTTTCAGCAGCGCCGACGGCACTTACCCGAACGGTACCCATCTCGTCGAAGTCGAGATCGATCCGGCGACCGGAAAGATCGAACTTGTGAATTACGTGGTCGTCGACGATTTCGGCGTGACGTTGAATCCGCTGCTGCTTGCGGGGCAGGTCCATGGCGGCACCATGCAGGGCATCGGCCAGGCGCTGATGGAGCACGCGGTCTATAGTGAGGACGGACAGCTCGTCACCGGTACGTTGATGGATTACGCGCTGCCGCGCGCCGCCGACGGCGTCTCAATCACCTTCGAGACCCACAATGTTCCCTGCGCCACCAATCCTCTCGGGATCAAGGGAGCGGGTGAAGCAGGCGCCATCGGCTCCTGCCCAGCCGTGGTCAATGCCATCATCGATGGCCTGTGGCGGGAGTACGGGATCGACCACATCGACATGCCAACGACGCCCGAGCGAGTCTGGACGGCGATCCAAAACGCTCAGCGGAGCCGGTGAAGACGGTCGAGTCGGAAGCCTACTTGGTGACCTGACCCCGGATTTCGCCGCCAGGATGGGCTGCGGTGTGGACGTTGACATAATACTTGCCGGCAAGGAGATCGGCGGCTTGCGTGTCGGTCAGCGTAGCGCTGCCGTCGGCCGGGCTGGACGTCGCATCGGGGATCGTAACTGCAATGCCCGCATTCTCGCCAGCGGCTGCCGGGCCATGGAAATGGGCGGCCGTCACCGGACCGGTGAGACCCGAATAGGTCAGTTTCCACGTCAGTTTTTTGGACGCGGGATCGTAGTTCGCATCGACCGTTCCGGTGCCCTTGCTGGTATTGGCGGGCACTTCGGATGCGCCGTTCAGGGTTGCTTTCAGTTTTTCAGCGGAGGCTTGACCCGCGAACGTGATAGCAGCGGCGAGGGTGAGGGCAGCGAGAGAAATCCCGGCGGTTTTCATCGTTTTCTCCTCATCGTGTTCAGAGTTGGCGCAAATTCAAACGAGGCTTTCCGCAGTTTGTTCCCGATACCGGCAGCAGCTATTTCGATCCGAACGCCTTGAAAGTAATAATGGTGTGGGTGTCCTGAATGCCGGGAATGACCTGCACCTTTTCGTTGACGAAGTGACCGATATCGGTGTCGTTATCGACATAGAACTTCGCCAGCAGGTCGTAGTCGCCGGCGGTGGAATAAATCTCGGAGGCGATCTCGGCTTCGGCGAGCGTGTTGGCGACGGCATAGGATTGGCCGAGCTTGCACTTGAATTGGACGAAGAAGGGGACCATCGCGTATCTCCGGAAGGACGAAGCTCCAATATAACAATTTCAGGTCGGGAGCACACCGGTCGCGCTTGAGAAAGCACGCCGCGCCTGCGCCTGCTGGCTAACCCTGTTGCCTATCCCTGCCGGTCCGCGCTGATTATGCTGGCGTGATTTGATGGCTTACGTGAGAAGACGATGACAGTCCCTATCGCCTTGACCATCGCTGGCTCCGACTCCAGCGGCGGCGCGGGAATCCAGGCCGACCTCAAGACATTCGCCGCGCTTGGCGTCTATGGAGCGTCCGTCATTACGGCGCTGACTGCGCAGAACACGCAAGGCGTCATGGGAATCCACCACGTTCCGGCCCATTTCGTGACCGCGCAGATCGACGCCGTGTTCAGCGATCTCGATGTCGCAGCCCTTAAGATCGGGATGGTCGCTCACGCCGCCACGATCGATGCCATCGTCGCTGGCCTGTTGCGCTGGGCGCCCGCGCATGTGGTGCTCGATCCAGTGATGGTCGCGACTTCGGGGGCCCGCCTGCTGGAGTTTGATGCGGTTGAGGCATTACGGAGAACACTTGCTCCGCGAGCGCAACTGATGACGCCAAACCTCCCGGAGGCCGCAATGCTGCTCGACGAACCCGTTGCTGAGAGTGAAAGCGATATCGTGCGGCAGGGCCAGCGGTTGCTGGAGCTAGGCTGTGCTGCGGTCTTGATCAAAGGCGGGCACATGCATGGTCCCGAAAGCGTCGACTATCTTGTCACCCGCCAAGGAACGCTTCAGTTTGCCGCTCCGCGTGCCACCACGAAAAATACCCACGGAACTGGCTGTTCGCTGTCGTCGGCTATCGCTGCAGGTCTGGCCAAAGGCGACGGCATGGAAACCGCCGTGCGCAAAGCGAAAGATTACATCACGGCGGCGATCGCAGCCGCCGACCGGCTAAACGTCGGTCGCGGCCATGGACCTGTTCATCATTTTCACGGGTTCGATCGCGGCTGATGGTGTCGCCGTCGGATTGTGTCTGTCATTGCTCTGTCATGACGGCATGGTAGCTGCGCTACCATGGGCAGCGACGCGATGAATGAAGGCAATCCAGATCGCCGTTTCCGGGCTCTGTTCATCTCCGACGTCCATCTGGGTGCGGGCGGCTCTCAGGCCGGCCAGTTGCTGGATTTCCTCAAGTATCACGATGCCGAGACGATTTATCTCGTCGGCGATATCATCGATGGCTGGGCGCTGAAGTCGAGCTGGTACTGGCCGCAATCGCATAACGACCTCGTCCAGAAAATGCTGCGCAAGGCGCGCAAAGGCGCGACAGTTATTTACGTGCCCGGCAACCACGACGAATTCCTTCGGTCCTATTACGGAACGCATTTCGGTGGCATCGAGGTCGTCGAGAACGCGATCCATAATGGCGCTGACGGGCGGAGCTATCTCGTTATCCATGGCGATATCTTCGACCTGGTGGTTCAGAACGCACGGTGGCTCGCCCACCTCGGCGACAAAGCCTACGACTTCGCCATCCGGGCCAATCGTATCGTCAACGCGTTCCGCCGTTCGTTCGGATTCCCGTACTGGTCGCTATCGAAATGGGCGAAATTCAAGGTCAAGAACGCAGTGAACTACATCGGCGCGTTCGAGCAGACGCTGGCCGGCGAGGCGCGTCGTCACGGCGCCGACGGCGTGATCTGCGGCCATATTCACCACGCCACGATCCGCAACGAGCAGGGCATTTGCTACATGAACTGCGGCGACTGGGTGGAGAGTTGCACCGCGCTTGCCGAACATGAGGACGGTCGATTTGAGATCATCACATGGGCCGATCCGTTGCGCCATTCGCCGTCTGTGGTACCTATAAGCGCGCGTGCGGCGTAGATGCGTATACTGATCGCTACCGACGCCTGGCATCCGCAAATCAATGGCGTCGTGCGGACACTGACGATGACTGCCGCCGCCGCCAGGCCGTTTGGCGTCGATATCCGCTTCCTGACCCCGGAGTCGTTCCGGACTGTTGCGCTGCCGGGTTATCCTGGAATTCGCGTCGCACTGCCCGAGCCGACCAGGATCGCCGCGCTGATCGCAGAGGCCAATCCCGACAGCATTCACATCGCGACCGAGGGGCCGATCGGCCTTTTGGTGCGTCGCTATTGTCGCAAGCATGCAAGGCCGTTCACGACGAGCTTCCATACCCGTTTTCCGGATTACATTTCGGCGCGGGCGCCGATCCCCGAAGCCTGGATATGGGCCGCGCTACGCTGGTTTCATAGTGCCAGCCGAGCGGTCATGGCAGCAACCCCAGCGCTTGCGGACGAGTTGCGCCACCGTGGCTTCCGCAATGTGGTGCTGTGGCCGCGGGGTGTCGACGTCGGCTTGTTTCATCCGCGGGAGACCGATCTCCGCCTGCCGCGCCCGATTTTTCTGTCGGTCGGACGCATTGCGGTCGAGAAAAATCTCGATGCGTTTCTCAGCCTCGATCTACCCGGCACCAAGGTTGTCGTCGGCGATGGACCGGCTCGCGCAACGCTCGAGCGGACCTATCCGGACGCGGTCTTTCTCGGCGCGCAAGCAGGCGAACAACTGGCAGCAACATATGCCGCCGCCGACGTCTTCGTGTTCCCGAGCCGCACCGATACGTTCGGCCTCGTTCTTCTCGAAGCGCTAGCGAGCGGCGTTCCGGTCGCGGCCTTCCCTGCGGCCGGCCCGCGCGATGTCATCGGTGATACTCCCGTCGGCGTCCTCGACGAGGATTTACGATCGGCGTCCCTGGCGGCGCTGAAAATCGCGCCCGAGGCCTGCCTTGAGTTTGCCGCCAGCCGGACATGGGAGAAGTCAGCCCGCGCTTTCGTCACCAATATAGTTGAGGCTTGCGCAGCTGAGACGAGAACGGCAAGTTCTCACATCGCCAACCCGCGTTTCGTCGCCTGACAAAAGCTGCAATGGGAGACGGATGGTCAGGAAAAGAACGCGATCTTTTCTGCTTGAGTCATGCGCCTGAACGGAGCCATCGGATCGGAACGCGGCGTGATTCGCGGGACGATTCCGCTCTCCAGCAGCGAGACGCCGAGTGAAGGTGGCGCGGCAATATCGGGTGTTGACTCGGGCTCGGGATCAATACGCGCGTCAGAGCGGTTTGCGATCGGCTCGGCAACTGGCGCTAGCTCGATGGTTTCCGGCCTGTCAATATTAGCATGGTCCGTCGCGGGTTCTTCGAAATCAGGCGCTGCCATTTCGAGCGCGATCATGTCGAGCACGGCGTCGTCGTGCGCTATGTCCTGTTCACTCACTTCGGCGGTGGGTTCGCGTTCGATATGGTTTGCCGTCGTCGCTCCATCGGCGGCTGCGACCGGCGTGTCGCCCGCAGTAGTGGTGGCGGCTTCTGGCTCAACGACAGCAGCTTCCGCCATTGCCTGCTCGTGAGATGCTGCTTCTTCGGGTAGGGTGACGGCTTCGTCGCTCGTCGTCGGGGATGCGGTTTTGAGTGGGGACGGAGAAGCCTTCGAGGTCGGCGAGTCCCACAACCCGTCGAGTGTTGCCTCGATCAGGCTGAACGCTGAATGCAGCACTGCCACGTCGTCTCTGGCGGCAAGCTGTGAATGAGCTTTCTCGATCGCGCCGGCCTGCGACTCGAGGATATCGCAAATACGGCTGTCCCCGCCGATCTCGCGCCAACGCCACGAGATTTCACGAATGATGCGTACGCCATTCTGAATCGGGACGAGTGCATCGTTTATGATCCGCTTGTCGAATGCCGCCATTGTGGCGGTTCTGGCTTCAACGAGACTTCTCCTGATCGCGGCGAGCGCGTTGGGCAATGTGTCGGCGGGCGCTGCCTGTTGTTGAGTCGCGATAGTTTGCTCGATGCGCGCAACGGCATCGAGCACCATCGCAGTGTCGGCGCTGCGGTTGCGCTTGGCGTACTCGGCAAGAAACCACCGGCCTCTCGACGTCTCCATAAAGGCTTCGCGAATGGCGTCGAAGTCGGTCTCGCTGAGAGGCGCAGCGCTGGCGGAAATCGGCGACAGGGCAAAAGCTTCATCGGCCATGGCAAACTCGTCGCGTAAATCATTGCGCGTTGCTGTAACGATCAACACGATTCAGCCCGAATCGCAATTGAATTGACGCGATCCGAATCAGAAATCCCCCATTCGCCGCGTTCTGGAGGGCAGGTGGTTTGCGTTTGCCCGTGAGCTTGCCGCGCACCATCCCTAAGAACGTTCCGTGAGAGCCGGCGGGATCAGCCCCAGAGCTCCGCGTTTGGCGGATAGACCGTGCTGCCGTCGTAGCGAAGACCGTTGTCACGGTCGTCAGCCAGCAACAGCGGACCATCGAGGTCGACGAAGCGGGCTTGCTGCGCGATCAGCATGGCGGGCGCCATCGACAGCGAAGTTGCGACCATGCACCCGATCATGATTTCGAAACGCAACGCGCGGGCCGCATCTGCCATGGTCAGCGCTTCGGTCAGACCGCCGGTCTTATCGAGCTTGATATTGATGGCGTCGTAGCGTTCCCGAAGGCCGTCGAGCGATGCCCGGTCATGAACGCTTTCATCGGCGCAGACAGCAATGGGTCTGCGAATGCGTGCCAGCGCGTCGTCGCTCCCTGCGGGGAGGGGTTGCTCGACGAGCGTGACGCCGGCGGCCTCGCAAGCCGCCAGGTTCCGCTCGAGATTATGAAGCGTCCATGCTTCGTTGGCGTCGACGATCAGTTCCGATTCGCGCGCTTGTTTGCGCACAGCGGCTATGCGCTGGGGATCGCCGTCGCCACCAAGTTTGATCTTGAGGAGGGGCCGATGCGCGGCTTTGGCGGTCGCTGCCGCCATCGCCTCAGGCGAGCCGAGTGAGATTGTGTAGGCCGTGGAGCGAGGAGAGGGCGCCGAACGATCCAGTAACGTCCATATCCGCCGGCCGCTGCATTTAGCCTCGAGATCCCAGAGCGCGCAGTCCAGTGCGTTCCGCGCCGCGCCAGCTGGCATGGCGGACGCGAGTGATTGGCGATCCAGGCCTGCTGCGAGAGGCTTCTGCATCCCAAGGATGGCAGCGAGAACCCCTTCCGGTGTCTCCCCATAACGAGCGTATGGAACGCATTCCCCGCGTCCGGTGTGGCCACTCCGGCTGATTTCGGCGACGACCACGACGGCTTCGGTCTTGGCGCCGCGGCTGATCGTGAAACTCCCGGCGATCGGCCAGCGTTCGATGCGGCACCGAAGCGTGATTGCGTCGTTCGACAATATTTCCAATTGGCAGGTCCGAATGCACCGCAAGCCGGTCACGTTGGGAGGGATAAATCCGCGAGCCAGCGACCCCATGTTGACGTTCCGCTTCATGTCGGCAGAGACCACTGCGCGGAACCAATGTTGGTCGACGATCCCACACTGAACACGGTTGCGCAAGGCGACCGGTCTGGCGCTGGCTAAACGTTGGCGGCAACGCACGGCCCCCGCGCTGTCGGCTGGCCTTCTAAAGGGACGGAAGGAGCATGCTGTGTAGCGCGATCTTGTGCCCGCTGCGGTCCCTTGAATTGAAAGGGCTGCGATATTCCGGGGGCGATCTGGTCTTCGTCGGTATCAAAAGCCAAGAAACGGAGGTTTAAGCCTCCGTTTTTCAGCCGGTGAAGCGCTATGCGAGCCGTCCCGCCGCATGCGCGAGCAAGGTATAGACCAACCCGGTCTCGGATGTCAGATGGTCGCTTATCACCGAGGGTTCTCGCTCGTCGCGTGCGACCTCATCCAGCAGCCGTTCAAATTCGGCAATGTAGCGATCCGCCGTCTGTTTGAAAGTGCGGTCCGTACGGTATTTGCGGGCCACCTCGTCAAAGGCCTTTTGACCTCCTGGCGTGTAGAGCCGCTTAGTGAAGGCCTTGCGTTCGCCACGCTGATAGCGGTCCCACATCTCGCCGACAAGCTTGCGGTCCATCAGGCGGCCGATATCGAGCGACAGTGAATCCAGAGGATTTACAGGCGCAGCCGGCGGCGCTGGTCGTCCGCGTGGAATGTCGCCGCTTCCGGTATCGGCGCGGTTCAGCAAATCCGAAAGCCAACCGTCACCCTCATCGTCAGCGCCTGGCGGTTTGGCTGGCTGATCGGTGCGGCGAGTTGACTGAATGCCAAGGTCCGGCGTCGGCAGGTTCGATGCACTGCCGTTGTCACGCATACGTGCCGCAGGGCGTGCCGTTGCCGCGCTCCGACCGGCAGCGGCCGCCATCACCGGCTCTTCCTCGCGCTGCGAACTGCCGCTGCTGACGACGTCGAACCCATGGCCATGGCGTGCGACGATCCGGTTGAGTTCGGCAAGCGCTTCGATCTGATCCACAATCACTTTGCGCATCTGAGCGGTGCTCTCCGCCGCCTCCTGTGGCATCTCGAGCACGCCGCGACGAAGCTCGCCGCGCGTCGCCTCCAGTTCGGAATGCATCTCGGCCGACATCTGCTTCATGCTCTGCACCAACGCGGCGAACCGGTCGGCGGACTGCCTGAGCATCGATTCAGCTTCCTGGCTCGCCTTCTTGCAAATCTCGCTCATCGATTCTGACGTCAGCCGGCGTTCTTCCTCGGCCGTAGCCCGAACGGCCTCAAACTGACGGTTGATCGCGGCAGATCCCGCGCCGGCGGTTTCGGCCACCACCCGCGCGATATCGCGGGCGCGCTCTTCGGCGGCGGCGAGCGATTCATCGAGCAAGCTCGTAAAACGCGTCAGCCGTTGGTCGAAGTCGGTCGTCCGCAAGTCGATTGTTGTCACGAGTGATTCCAGCGCCGACTTACGCTCCTCGACGGAGGAGGTGGCGCTTCGGTTGCTCTGTTCGACTCGCGCTGTAGCTTCGACCAAAATTTTTCCATGATTCTCAAACTCGGCGGACAAGCCGCCAAGATCATCGAGAGCCTTCGAGGTTTTGGTGTTGAACAACGTCAATTGATCTTCAAGTGTCTGAGTCGCGAGGCCGCTCTGCGAGGTGACATCCCTCATCGTAGTGACGAAATCGGCGACGCGTGTGACGAGCGTGCGCTCCAGCGAATTGAGATTTTCGTGCGCTCCGGTGAGGACCTCCTGAAGAAGAATATTGCCCTCGCGCAGCCGCTCAAACAGCGCAACTGTATCCGTGCGCAATATCTTGCTGGTCTCCTGCATCTCGGTGACGGCCGCGATGGATGCTTGCCGGGACTGATCGATGGCGGAGTGGGATGCCTCCTCGAGATCCTTCAATGATTTGCTGACCGCGGCCGTTGCTAGCTCACCCGCGTTGGTGATTGTGCGGACCACGTCAGAGCCATTCGCCGCGATCGATTGCGAGAATGCCTGGCCTCTGGCTTCGATCGACTTGAGGGCGTCGCCGGTAACGCGGCCGATATCGGAGTTGAGTTGATCGGCCTTGCTCCCGAGAGCTTCGATCAAAGATCCCCGTTTGGTGTCGAGAACCTGTGAGAGACGATCCGTCTGCTGCTGAACGTAATTGACGATCTCGTCCGTTTTACCGGTGATCATCGCGCCGAAGCCGCCGCTGGCCGAGAAGATCAAGCGCTCGGCGTCGGTCGAGGCCGACTTGACCTTCATGCTGACTTCGTTCGACGCCGAGACAAGGGCGGTTTGCGCATTTTGCGCACTCGCCTGAATTATCTCGGTGGTATTTGCCGCGGCTGCGTGGAGGGTGCGTTCGATATCCGATGAGATCACTTTGATCTGATTGGCAGAGTCGGCGGAAGCGGTGGTCAGCGTGCTCTGGGCCTGACGTGCGCTGCCGAGAAGCGCGGCGGCGGTCTCAGCGCCTACCGTCGTCAACGTCTGTTCGATCTCGTTCGTCAGCGATTTGACCTGGCTTACGGTATCGGCCGAAGTGGTGGTGAGGGTGTTATGGGCTTCGCGTGCGCTGTTGAGAATGGCGGCGGCGGTATCGGCGCTTACTGTCGTCAATGTCCGCTCGATGTCGCTTGCGAGCGATTTGACCTGGCTTGCGGTATCGGCCGACGTGGTGGTGAGAGTGCTCTGGGCTTCGCGCGCGCTGTTGAGTATGGCGGCGGCGGTGCCGGCGCTCACTGTCGTCAATGTCTGCTCGATGTCGCTTGCAAGCAACTTGACCTGACTTACGGCCTCTGCCGAGGTGGTGGTGAGAGTGCTCTGGGCTTCGCGTGCGCTGTTGAGTATGGCGGCGGCGGTATCAACGCTCGCTGCTGTCAATGTTCGCTCAATGTCGCTTCCGAGCGATTTGACCTGATTTGCGGCGTCGGCCGAAGCGTTGACGAGTGTGGTCTGGGCCTCCCTCGCACTCGACAGGACAGTGTTCGCGGTCGACGTGCCGGTGGCGGACAGCATGCGCTCAACGTCGGACCCGACAGTCGTGAGCGTGCGTTCGATATCGCTCGCGAGCGATTTCACTTGATTTGCGGCGTCCGATGACGCGGCGACCAGCGTGGTCTGCGCCGCGCGCGCGCCGGCGAGAACCGAATCTGCCGTGTTGGCGCCAGCGGCAGTCAGCGTCCGCTCGATATCGGCTGACAGGGATTTCGCCTGACTTGCAGTCTCTGCGGATGAGTTGATCAGCGTCGTCTGCGCCTCGCGGGCGCTGTTGAGGATGGAGCTGGCAGCCGCCGTTCCGGCTGTGGTCAAGGCGCGCTCGACCTCCGTCGACGTCAGCTGAAGCTGGGCACCCACATCGGTTGAAATCGAAAGCAGGGACTGTTTAGCAGAGCGAGCACCCGTCTGAATGGTTTCGCTTGTGTTGACGACCAGATTGGTCAGCGAGCGTTCCGCATCCTCGACATGGGACTTGATACCGAGCGACAGCTCTTCGGCGCGTGCCAACAGTGTGTCGCTGGCCTCGCGCCCGCTCAATTCGAAGCGGCCTGCCACAGCTTCAATTCGCGATCCGAGCAGATCCTCGAACTGCGCGACCCGTGTGTCGATCGCGGTTGCGACAAAGCCCACACGTTCGTCGAGACCTTGATGGATTTCCTGGAACCGAGCTGTGATCGTATCCGCGAGGTAAGCGCTACGGTCGTCGATGGCTTCGGTCACCCCTGAGATGCGTCCTTCAAGGGCCACAACGGCCTGCGTCGCGCCTTCAGCCAGCGATGTTGTAAGGAGGGAGAGACGACTCTCGATCGAGCCGATCGCATGAGCGGTGCCATCGGATAGCGACGAGGTGAGGGTGCCGAGCCGGCTGTCGATTGTCTCCGTGACTGATTTTGCACGCGTATCGAAGATTTGCTCCAGTGTTTTCAGGCGGCCGTTGACCGATTCGTCGAACGACTTGATTTTAGCGTCAAACGAAGCATCGAGATTGGTGACGCGCGACTGGAGCGAGGTTTCGAATCTTGCCAGATGCTGATCCAGCGCGGCGCTGATCTCGCCTCCATTGGAAGTCAGTCGTGTATCGAAGGTATCGACATAGTTCTTCATACTCTGTGCGATATCTTCGGTGCGCTGGCCAAGGCGATCGACGATCTCAGCGCCGAACGTCTTCACCGTGCGATCAAACTCCGAGATGTGGCGAGTGATCAGGGCGCCGAGCGTGCCGCTGTCGCGCGCGAATTTCTCTGCGAGTTCGGAGCCTTGGTCTTTCACCAGTTGATCGAACGCGTTCATCTGAAGGCTAAGCGTATCGTGCGCGGTTTCGGTTTGAGTGACAACGTTGGCCACCAGTGTATTGACTGTGACGTCGAGTGCTTCGCTCGCCTTGTCACCGCACGATAGAATCCGGCTTGCCAGCCGGTTGCCGGCCTCGTCGATCTTGCTGGCAAGGTCGCCGCCGCGAAGCTCGAGCTCCACCAGCAGGGAATCGCTGGAATTTTTCAGAGCGTCGTGGACTTGTTCGGTACGGTCCGAAATGCCCTCGACGATGGATGCCGATTTTTGCTCGAAGTCGCCCGTAATCCGGTCGATCCGATCGTTCAGCATGTCGTGGACGCGGTCGGCCAGATCGACGAATTCATCGTGGACGTGACCGGTCTTGAAATTAAGGCTGCTGGTCAAGCGCTCGCTGGCGTCGAGAACGGCGCGTGCGGTCTGGGCGCTGGCTTCCTCAAGGCGGTCGAGCAAGTCGCCGCCCCGTTCGCCGAGCGCAAAAATCATGTTGTCTCCGGCATTACTAAGAGCCGTTGTGATGTGCTCGCCGCGCTCTTCCAACGTACCGGTGATGCCCTTTGCGACTTCGTCGACGCGCGAGGCGATGGCATCACTGATCAGCGCGATGTCATGCCGCAGGTCTATCTGGACACCCGAGATCGCACTGCGGACCTGCTCGGCCTGGCCGACGAGGTTGTCCCGCTGATGCGCGATATCCTGAAGCAAAGCGCGAATCCGCACCTCGTTATCAGAATAGGCACGTTCCAGCGCGGCGACCTCGTTGGCGACCAAAGCTTCCAGTTCGCCGGCTCGGGCGATGGCACGCTCGACGCCGTCGCCCATCGCGGCGACTTCGCGCCGGATCGCCTGCCCCACGGTTACCACTGAATCGCTGGCCAAGCCTTCCGGCTCGGAGAATCGGATCGCCACCTGGGCCATCGACTGAGCGATCATGCGCAATTCCTGTCCGCGCCACGCCATATTGGCCAAAAAGTAGAACAGCAGCACAGGGGCGAAAAACACGGCAATCAGACCGGTGAGGGCGAGCGTGCCGCCGCTACCCTGACCAAGGGCCGCCTGAAGCGACGGCAAAAAGCTGATCGTCAGAAGACCGGCGCCGAGAATCCAGATACCGGCGAACAGCGTCGCCAGCGTATAGATGTTGCGGGAAGGACCGCTCTTTTGGAGCGACTGAAGGATCTGTCCGATCGTTTCACGGTCGTCGTTGGCAGGGCGTCGCGTGAAGTGCGGTCCTTCTGCGGCTTCAGGAATCGGTCGATCTGCACGGATGCCGGGCCACTCCTCGCCATGGCCAGCGGGTGGGACCGGCGGGACGACATCGTGACGGGTCACAGCCTGATCAAGGTCTGCTGCGGATGCCTCACCTATGCTCAGCGCCTCCTGTATGGCGGAGAGAGCGACCTCTGTCGGATCTTTGATCTTCTTGGGATTGTTCGCCATCTCAGTCCACGCCCTCGTGTTACGCAAACCGCAAGTTCGCGTCGCCGCTGCAAGTCCGGTCGCCGACCCGAGCCCCAAGCCGGTCCCAGGCGCGGCAATCGCCACCGCCCGTTGTCGGTCACTTCCCCCCAACATCCTATTGGCTTGGCGTCTCGAATGAAATGGTCGTGATTAACACAATCTTAATCATCGTTAACGGCTGGCGACGCCCACCGCTCGCGCGGCTCGAAAGTCATGGGGCAGTAGGTCGAAATTGGTCTCTAAACATACGGAAGGTCAGTTTCGTACCTGAAACGTTCCATTAACCAGTTCCGTGATTGGCTGGGTCGGATTCTGCGGGGGGAACCTCGCCGTCGCAGCGGATGCCCGGATAGCAGCAATGTCGTTTTCTCTTGGACAGGTCGACTGGATGCCCTCGCCATCGTTGGTTCCACAGGATGGGCCGATCGATTTCGACCATCTCCATCGCATGACACTCGGCGATGACGGTCTTGAACGGGAGGTTTTGGCAATGTTCGCCGGTCAAGCCGCCGAGCTCGTCGCCTCGCTGGCGCAACTTCCGCCGAATGCCGCGATCCTGGCGCACAAACTGAAGGGCTCCGCGCGGGCGATAGGCGCCATTCACGTCGCCGCTGCCGCCGCCGACCTGGAAACCGCGCTTCGCAAGGGTGCCGATCCGGCCGAGCCGCGGGTTACGCTGAATGACACCGTCAATCAGGTTTGCCAGGCAATTGATGCGATCCTGCGGCGCTCCTGAGGCCACGGGCGAATTCCTGCGAGTGCGCCTTTTTGCGCCGACCGCTGGCGTTGGCCCGATCGTTTCGTTATAGGACAGCCGAACTTCCTCATTACCAGTAATCTGTTCGGCAACACGGCACCCTATGACCAAGATCAACTTTGTCGACCATTCCGGCGAAACCCGCACTGTTGACGTCGATAACGGCGCGACCGTCATGGAAGCTGCAATCCGTAACGCCGTTCCCGGCATTGAGGCCGAATGCGGCGGCGCCTGCGCCTGCGCCACCTGTCACGTCTATATCGACGACGCGTGGGCCGAGAAGGTCGGCAAACCGACGCCGATGGAAGAGGATATGCTCGACTTCGGCTACGATGTGCGGCCGAATTCGCGATTGTCCTGCCAGATCAAGGTAAGCGACGAACTCGAAGGCCTCGTGGTTACGGTACCGGAACGGCAGGCTTAAGTGCGTCGCATAGCCGACTGACGCCCGCCCACAAAGCCGCATCTGGCGTGACGCTGGCCGGACGCGGTGCAGGCGCCGCGACAGTTTATGGCTTTCCTCAAACCGGCCGGTTGGTTATAGCGAAGCGAATTTGATAAGCGTTCGCGGGAAGAAACGCGTCAGGAATATCCAGGCAGCGGCGCGGCCGTCCTGCTGGCCCGCGCAAAGGTTTCAACGGAAAAAGAAGCTGACATGAGCGAAGCGATCAAGACGGATGTGCTGATTATCGGTGCGGGCCCCTGCGGACTGTTTGCCGTGTTCGAACTGGGGCTGCTCGACATGAAGGTGCATCTTGTCGACATCCTCGACAAGATCGGTGGGCAGTGCGCCGAGCTTTATCCGGAGAAGCCGATCTACGACATTCCCGGTATTCCGTTGGTGACCGGTCAAGGGCTCACCGAAGCCCTGCTGGAGCAGATCAAGCCGTTCAACCCGACGTTCCATCTCAACGAGATGGTGGAGAGCATCGAGAAAATCGGCGATCCCGGATTCCGCGTCACCACCGACGCTGGCCAGGTGTTCGAGTGCAAGGTCGTCGTAGTGTCCGCGGGCGGCGGCTCGTTCCAGCCGAAACGGCCGCCGGTGCCCGGCATCGAGGCTTATGAAAACACTTCCGTGTTCTATGCGGTGCGCAAGATGGAGCAATTCCGCGACAAGGAGATTCTGATCGTCGGAGGCGGCGACTCCGCGCTCGACTGGACGCTCAACCTGCACCCGCTGGCGAAGCGCATGACGCTACTGCATCGTCGCGACGATTTTCGCGCGGCGCCTCATAGCGTCGAGCAAATGCGCAAGCTGGTCGCCGACGGCAAAATGGATTTGAAGATCGGTCAGGTCACGGCTCTGGAAGGCGCGGACGGAAAACTCTCCGGCGCGCAGGTGAAGGGGAGCGACAATGCGATGTCGACGGTCAGTTGCGATACCATGCTGCCGTTCTTCGGTCTGACCATGAAGCTCGGCCCGGTCGCCAACTGGGGCCTTCATCTTGAGAACAATCTGGTCCCGGTGGAAACCGCGTCGTTCGAGACCAACGTGCCCGGCATCTTCGCGATCGGTGACATCAACACCTATCCCGGCAAGCTGAAGCTCATCCTCTCGGGCTTCCACGAGGGCGCGCTGATGGCGCAGAAGGCGCATCGCTACGTCTATCCGGACAAGCGGCTGGTGTTCCAGTACACCACCTCGTCGTCGAGCCTGCAGAAGAAGCTCGGGGTGAATTGAGACCGGATGTTCTCGCCGACTTGATCCGGCGTTTCATCGCGGCGACCTCAAATTTCGATCAAGAATCCTGCTGCCTGTCCGGTGGCGCGATAGCCTCTGGGCCCGTGTGGAACCAGGCGCGGTATCTAGCGTTTTACGTTGGTACCGAGCTTCCAGCGGGTTGGGGTAATGCATACTTTCGCGGAATTAATCGCTCGAGGTAGAGCTCGTGGCTCACGCTCGCAGGGACTTCGGGTCCGGCTGCGTGAAGCGACGGCTACAGCGCATCAATCGTTGGACGCGCGGATAGCCGCCTCCAACTTGACTAGCCTCGCATGCTATCGGCATTTTCTTGAAGCGACCGCAGCGGCCTTGATCCCGCTCGAAGCAGCGCTCGAAGACTCCAATGTGAACGCGGTTGTCAAGGATTGGCAGGAGCGTGCGCGTACTCAAGCGATCCGCAGTGATCTCGCGCGGATCGGGGGACAAGTCCTGCCGCTTCCGTCGGTTAAGCGCTTGAGCCACGCCGAGACACTCGGTGTGCTTTACGTTCTGGAGGGCTCGCGGCTTGGCGCCAGATATCTGTTGCGCACCGTGAGCGCATCGTCCGATCCGATGGTGGCAAATGCAACAGCCTATCTCGGCCATGGCTCAGTGTCGTTGTGGCAGACTTTCCTTGCGGTACTCAATCGGAAGAGCCGCATAGCCGATGAGGCGGGCGCGGTCGCCGGCTCGATCATGGCTTTCAATCTGTTCGGCAGGGCGTTCGCGCGCCCATGAACATCGAGGTCGATCTTACAAATTGCGATCGCGAGCCGATCCATATTCCTGGCAGCGTCCAGCCATTCGGCTTTTTGCTCGCGTTGTTGCCCGATTTCACCATCAGCATAGCTTCCGAAAGTGTGAAGCAGCACCTCGGAATCGCCGCTGGCGAATTGTTGCAGTGTCCCGTCGACGACATCCTGCTGGAGTCGGCGGTGAAGTCGATCCGCGAGCGGATTGATTTTCTCTCAGGCCCGGACGCTGTCGAGCGTATGTTCGGTATTCCACTCATGCCGGATGGGCCGCCATTCGATCTGGCGGTTCATTTCTCTGGCGTCTACTTCGTGATCGAGGCAGAGCCGAGCATCGTTGAACCGGGCGTAAATTCCGGCGAGCTCGTTCGCCTGATGCTGGCGCGTATCCGCAAGAGGCGCACCACCACAGAGCTTGCACAGGAGGCGGCGCGGCAGCTTCGGGTTCTGACCGGCTTCGATCGCGTCATGGTGTACCGCTTCCATTTCGACGGCTCCGGCGAGGTAATCGCCGAAGCCGCGACCTCCGGCCTGGAGTCCTTCCTCGGCCTGCACTACCCGGCTTCGGACATTCCGAAGCAGGCGCGGCTGCTCTATCAGCGCAACTGGCTGCGGATCATCGCCGACATCAATGAAAAGCCCGCGCCGCTGCAATCGCTGCCGATGCATACCAATCCGCTCGACCTGTCGATGAGCGTCCTGCGTTCGGTCTCTCCGATCCACATCGAATATTTGCGCAACATGGGCGTCGGCGCCTCGATGTCGGTCTCGATCCTACGCGAGGGCAAGCTGTGGGGGCTCTTCGCATGCCACCACTATTCGCCGAGGCACATTTCCTTCGAGCGGCGGACCGCTTCCGAATTATTCGGTCAGATGTTTTCGTGGATACTTGAGGGACAAATCCGCGAAGAGGACGTCGCCTACGAGAGCAAGGCGCAGCAAATCCAGGAGCGGTTGATGGAGGCGGCGGCGACGCACGCCCATAGCAAGCGCGCGGTGCTGGATTTCATGCCCGAGTATCGCAAGATGATCGCATGCGACGGGATCGCCGTGTGGTCGGAGGGAGAGATCACGCTCGATGGTGAGACACCGCGGGAGAACGAGGTCAAGGATCTCGTAGCATTTATCAATCGCACCTCGCCGGGACGGATATTCGCCACCGCCGAGATAGGCAAAGTTTACGCCGCCGGCGAGTCGTTTCGCGACCGGGCCGCGGGCTTTCTCGCCATTCCGCTGTCGCGGACCCCGCGCGACTGCCTGCTCTTCTTCCGCCGGGAAATCCAGCAGTCGGTGAATTGGGCGGGCGATCCCAACAAATCTTATCAGGAGGGACCGCACGGGCCCCGGCTAACACCGCGCAAAAGTTTCGAGCTCTGGCAAGAAGTCGTGCGCGGTCAGTCCAAACCCTGGACGTCAGCCGATCTTCATATCGCGGAAAGCCTTCGGGTCACGCTGCTCGAGGTGATCCTGCAACTTGCCGATCTCGCAGCGCGGGAGCGCCGTAACGCGCAGGAGCGGCAGGAATTGATGATTGCAGAACTCAATCATCGCGTCCGCAACATTCTGAGCCTGGTGCGCGGGCTGGTTGCCCAGAGCAAGACCACGGCCGTCAGCATCGAGGAATTTGCCGGCGTGCTCGGCGGCCGCATCCAGGCACTGGCGCGCGCTCACGACCAGATCACCAATCTCAACTGGGCGCCGGTCGCATTGCGGTCGCTGGTGGAGTCGGAAGCGGGCGCTTATCTCGGAGCGCGCGCCGACCGGATCGAGATGAAGGGGCCTGAGGTCGCTCTGGATCCCAAGGCGTTTGCGGCGCTGGCGCTGGTCGTCCACGAGATGATGACCAACTCGGCCAAGTATGGCGCGCTGGCTGACTCGGTCGGCCGGGTCGAAATCATCTGGAATATTGATGATCAGTCGGGTCTTGTGATCAATTGGAAGGAAAGCGGCGGCCCGCCGGTCCAGCCTCCATCGCGCCGCGGCTTCGGTACCACCATCATCGAGCGCTCGATTCCCTTCGACCTCAAAGGCGACGCAGAGATCCATTTTGACTTGTTCGGCGTTCAGGCTCGCTTTGTCATCCCGCCCAACTTTATCGAGTGGGTGCCGTCTCTGGCGAACGCGTCGGAGCGGATTGAAGCAAAAAAGCAGGAGGCGCCCCGCATCTCCGACACGGCTTTGATCGTGGAGGACAATCTCATCATCGCAATGAGCGGCGAGGTGATCCTTCTTGAACTCGGCGCTCGCCACGTGAATACGGCGGCCTCAGTCGCTCAGGCGTTGAACTCAATTGAACGCACCAAACCGAGCTTCGCGTTGCTTGATCTCAATCTCGGCAACGAGAATAGTATTCCGGTTGGCATGAAGCTGCAGGAATTGAATGTGCCATTCATCTTCGCCACCGGTTACGGCGAGCGCGCGCCAATACCGGCTGAACTCGGCAGCGTGCCGGTGATCCAGAAGCCCTACACCCGAGAGGTGGTCGAAGCCGCGCTTGCAAACATGGCGTGCGCAGGCTGACTATTGCTGCATCGGTGCGGGTGGGGTTGCCGCTGGTGGGGTGAGTGCCGGCGACGTCGGCAACGCCAATGGCGGCAGCGGTTCGCCTGTCACGTTGCTCCCGTCGACGGCGTTGAGATGCAGTTGCGCCTCGGCCGCCGGCAGCGCGGCGTCCGCCATCGCGGCATGACCCTCGGCGGTCGGATGGATCGCGCCGCCATACACTGCGGAGAGCAGTCCCCATGTCGCGTCATGGATGTCGGACGGCTGCATCGATGAGGACTGCGCCTGCGGGTAGGTCATCGCGGTGAAGTAGCTGTCGTTGGCGTCGCGGATCCAGCGCGCGCGGGGCAGATAGGCGCGGAACGCGCTTGCCTCACGGCCGCAGGCGAGAGGCTGCTGCGGCGCCTCGACGATGTTGCTGACGAAGCTGTTGCCTTGGGGCGAGAAACATTCGCGGTCGAATTCGGGATCGCTGCCGGCGCGCGCGCAAAACCCGTGATCGGCGAAAGCCGCCTGATGCGCCTCGACGAAGGTCATGCGGTCGCCGGCGGGATCGCGGCAGATCACGCCGGACTGGCACAAGGCGAGGGCTTTCAGCCGCGGCAGGAATTCATTTTGAACGTAGCCGGTGACCGCGGCGAGCCGCCCGGGATCGGCATTGAATGACGGATGCACGTCGAAGCCCGCTTTGCCGCCGGTGCAGGGCGCGCCGCCGTTCGCCAGCGCTGGGTTGGCATAGGAGACGAACACCGCCCGCGACAGGTCGTTATCTAACAGTGGCTTCAATGCTGCGCGCAGCCGGGCAAAGGATTGCGGCAGGTCGCGCACGAGGCTCGATTGTGAATCGTCGACCGATCCGATCAGGCCGCCGCGCCTGAACAGCGCGCGTTCGGTTGCCGCATCCACGATGACGTCGGACACGAGGCCGGAGAAATTGATGTCGTTGGCGCCGATGGTCATCAGCACGAGATCGAGCCTGCGGTCGGGCTGGCGGTGCCTCGCAGCCGCGAGCGCTTCGCGCAGCTGGGCGATCTGGCCGTTGACGGTGCCCTGGCACTTGGCCGACGACTTCGAGGTCAGGCATTCGCGCGCACGCTGCGAACCCAGCATCCCGTCGGGAATGCTGGCGCCGGTGCAGGCCAGCGGCAGATAGGTTACCGCGATGTGCGTATAGCGTACCGCGAGTGCGAGTGCGGTGCGGGCCTGGTAGCTGTAAAGCGAGCGATGGCAGGCCGCGTTCATCCACAGCGCGCCGTATTGTTGCCAGGTCTGTAGCGAGCCGGAGGTGCCGCAGGCTCGGCCGCCCTTGTAGCCGGCGCGGCTCGGCCGGTAAAATTCGTCCGCCGCGCCGCCGAGATAGGAGCGGAAGCAAAAGCCTTCGTCCGACAGCGCAACAGGGCGATCCGGGTTGCCTTCACCGGAAGCGATGGAGTCGCCGAGGCCGGCGACCAGGATGTCGCGCACCTTGATCTGCGTCATCAGGCGCTGCGGTGCGTCGCTGCCGCTCGTGACATCGACGGTGGCATTGGTGGCGCGGCCATAGCGGGCGCGGAAGTCGATCGGCTCGGCGCAGTCCTGCGTCGTGGCGCGGGGGCCATCGCCATCATCGAACGACCAGGCGCAGACGGCGCCGACCGGGACCGCGCCGGTCAGGCGCACGGTGACCGGATGCTCCGTCGGCGTCAGATAGCTTTCCTTGATCTTGTCGCGCGTGCAGGGCTCGCTGATGTGTCCCCCGAGATCGATGCAAAGACGGTTCACGGCGTTGCGAGCCCAGCCGCGGCCGTCGCTTTGCAGTTCCAGCGCCTGCTCAGCAGCGAGAATGCTCTGGTTGCCGGCAGCGGCGACATGGATCTGGAAATCCCGCTCCTCCCGGAACAGTCGGAAGCGACTACGGACCTCCCAGGAAATCTGCATTCCGCCGGCAGCCTGATCCTGGATTGGAGCGGTGGGGTCGGCCGGGGCGTTGCCCGTGGAAAGCGGCTGCGCGGCGATTTGCTGCGCGGCAAGGCTACCAAGAAATGTGAGGGCAATACCGACCAGGAACGAGGCGTGGGCGCGGAGCATGAATGGTTTTGACGTGACAGTTTTGGCGGAAATAAGAGCGGAGAGGAAGTCGCCGGCTCAGTCCTGCACGACCGGCGACTTGGCCGCCCGTGGCGATGCCGCCTCATCCGGCGGGCCATCACTGTTGCCGTTACCGTGGTCGTCGTTAGCGCCGTTGTCACCGATAACGTCGCTGTTGCCGTTGCCGTTGATCCTGCGGCGGTGCTGCCAAGGCTGCACCACGTTGAGCCAGAGTTCGCGGGTGCCCATGATGGTGATGGCAATGGCGAACGGAATCATGAAATAGAGAATCCGGAATACCAGCAGCGTCGCCAGCAACTGCTCCTTGCCGAACTGCGGCAGCGCCACCAACATTGCCGCGTCGAACACGCCGAGGCTTCCCGGCGCATGACTGGCGAAGCCGAGCAGGGTGGCCAGAATGAAAACGACCGCCACCGACACGAAATCAATGTCCGGATGCGTGGGCATCAACAGATACATTGCCAATGCACAGAATCCGAGATCGACGACTCCTATCAGGATCTGCACGAAGGTCAGCGGCGCGGACGGCAGCACGACCTTCCAGCCGTTCTGCCCGAGTTCGCGGCGGTTACGACCGGTGATGATCCAGGCGAGATAGATTGCGATGCCGCCGAGGCAGCCGAATGCGATCAGGCGGTTGACTGACGGCGGCAGCAGGTCCATCGCGCTCGCCGCCCAGGGATGCCAGGCCATGCCGATGCCGAGCACGAACAGGTTGCCGAGCCAGAACGTCAGCCCGGAGATAAAACAGATCTTTGCGACGTCGATGGCGTTCAACCCATAGTCCGAATAGATCCGAAACCGGATCGCGCCGCCGGTAAACACCGTCGCGCCGACGTTGTGGCCGATGGTGTAGCTCGTGAAGGCTGCGAGCGCCGCGACGCGATAGGGGATGTGATCCTTGCCGATCGTCCGCACCGCGAAGAAATCATAAAAGGTCAGGGTGCAGAATGCCCCGACGACGCAAAGCGCGGCCAAGGCGATCTCGGAGGGCGACTTTTCCGTCAGCGCGACCAGGATAACACCGGAGTCGACGCCCTTAAGGGTGTGGATAAGAGTCGTGATCGCGAAAGCGATGATGACGAAGCTCGCAACGACACCAAGCCGTTTCCAGCCGATCCATTCCTTGAAGCCGCGCTGCAGCGCGGTCAGCAGCCGTTGCATTCGTCCTCCCGCTAGCGCCCCGATTCCGAAGGTCCTATGGCCTTGTGGAAACATCCAATGCGAATTTCGAAATCAAGGGACACTAGTAATCTCACTATTCCGGTGTGGTTTGATTTCAGAAGACGCCGCTCGACGGCCTCGTCGGGACAATGACGCCAAATTCTGACCACCACACCAGGTCACGATACGTTTCGAGCCGATTGCGGAGAGGAAGGCAAGCGGCTGTTCCGTCTCTCATACGCGAAAAACTCATAAGACAAAACGGGGCGTTTGACGGTCGCTATCAGGCCTGAACGCGGCGGCGCCTTCATCGGTTGAAAAAAGTCAGGACACATCCCCGCTGCGCGCGTCCGCAGCGGCGAAAGTGAGTTGACGATGCATATAGGCATAAGACGCCCCGTGTTCCATCGCCGGTTAGGAAGTTCTTGCAGACGACATCATCAAAGCCCCGACAGCTCCTTATGCGTCGGATGTATGACATCGCTTATTACGCGAGGGAAACAATTTGTGAAGCTGGTGCTGAACTTGTGCATGGCCGCTTCGCAGTGCACTGGCGAGCCGGTGCGAATCGAATCCGGATCGATCACCCCTTCCTGCTCAGGACAGCCAGGACGGAATGCCAGCACACGATGAGCTTGTGCCGGGGACTTAGCGACTCGGAAGTGTCATGCAATGGACGTTTTGAGAGTCAGGTCTTGCGCAGCGTGAAGTAAGCGCCGCAGAAGGCCATTGCCGCGCCAAGGCCGAGCACGGCAAGGCCAGTTATGAAACTCGAGACGGTCGGCGCGGTGCTGGGCGCCGAGGCGGCCTGTCCCGCGCCCGCCAGAAACAGTACGGCGACTACGATCAGGAACTGCCGGAGCCGCTGCTGAATGCGGTTGGACGCTGCGCTATGCATCAGCGTCGCGACAAAATAGCTGCCGGAGAAGCTGGCCGTTGCGACCAGCCACCATGCGATCGCGGCACCCGCAGGCATGAACTCCTTGGCATCGGAACGCCAGAGCCCACCGAGGTCGAGACCAATCTGAGCGCCCAGCATGTGCACGGCGAGAGCGAGCAATATGCCGGACACCATTGCCCCGCCGACGATCAAGTGGCGCGGAAAATAAGCGGTTTCAGCCATGAGGGTTTTCTATAGCGTTTTCGAGCGAAGTGAAATCCGGTTCGCGTGAAGAAAACGCCTCAAATCAAAAAGCTTAAGTCTTTCGCTGTTTTCGTGAAGCGGTGAAAGACTCTAGGATAAAAACTGCACGTCGAGCAAGAGAACGCACCGCTGTGCGAAGGGTACCGATTGTGTCGCCGCCACCAGAGATACCGCCGCCTGGCGTTGGATACGCTTATAGAGCCTCGCTGATCGGCTCAGCGCATCGGTTCGCGTTGGAGGATGACGGGATATCGTGGCGCGTTGGCCGCCGGACGGGAAGATGGCGCTATGCGGACGTCGCTGCCTTGCGCATGTCCTACCGGCCGATGTCGATGCAGTCGCACCGATTCCGGACCGAGATCAGCCATCGGGACGGCGGATGCATCATCGTGATGTCCACCACCTGGCGGACTTTGGCGCTGATGGATGCGCAGGACAAGGACTACAGCACGTTCATCGTCGAACTGCACCGACGGCTTGCAGCGCATGGCGCGCGCACCATGCTCGTTGGCGGCCTGAACCCGGTGCTTTATTTTGCGGGCGCGGGCGTGTTGACGCTGCTGTCCGTAGCGATGGCAGCCCTGCTGGTGCGGGCGATGGTGACAGGCGAATGGGCCGGCGCCCTGTTCATCGTCGGTCTGTCTGCGCTTTTTGGTTGGCAGATCGGCCGTTTCATGCACCGCAACAGACCGCGTGCCTACACATTCAATGCGTTGCCGCGGGAGTTGCTGCCGTAAACTGACGCTGTTCCTCGCTTTTGATGCTCAATGTCGCACGACCAACACCGAGCAACTGGCATAACGCACCACATAGCCGGCATTGGAGCCAAGAAAGTAGGTCTTCATCGCCGGCCGATGCGAAGCCATCACGATCAGGTCGGCGTCGACGGCCTGGGATTCCTCAAGAATCTCATGATAGACGCTGTTGCCCTGCCGCACCACGCTGGAAATGCGCGACGGTTCGATGCCCACCTCGCGTGCGACGATTGCCAGCGCCTCCTGGGACGACTGACGCTGCAGCATGTCGAAATCCGCCGGCACGTATTCGGTGAGCATCACCGGCGTCATGTGCAGCACGTTCAGTAGCCTGATGGTTCCGTTCGAGGTTTGCGACAACAACACCGCGGTTGCAACCGCGGGCTTGGCGAGATCGGTGTTGGTAAGATCGATCGGCACGAGAATGGATTTGAACATCGGGTGTCCTCCATCATGCCCAGTCCCCGCGTCGAATCCTGTCTTCCTCAGGGGCTGACTCAAGGGCAGCTTGCCATGCTGCGTGCCATACAAGCATATCATGAAAGCGATGCGGAGTCGGATGAAAGGCCGAACTGTCAGGCTTCCTTCAGCAGTTTCGGGCTGACGTACCGGACGAGTTGTCCGCCACCGAATGTGATGCTGTCCCAGCGATCGACGGCGAAGTCGATGACGGCAAGACCCGACGTCGGCAGGTTGTCGGCCAGCGCCGCACGTCCGGCTGCGTCACCGCCGCCGATCAGACGAAGCGCGAGGTCGTGCATGCCGGGATTGTGCCCGACGATCATGAGGCGCTCAGGATCCGGGCCGGCGGAACGAATAATTGTCAGGAGTTGCGCCGGCTCGGCGCCGTATAGCTCCGGCAGGTGCTCGACAAGTCCCGGAGCCATTTGATCCGAAAACTTTTGCCGAACGATGTCCCAGGTCTCGCGTGCCCGCACAGCGGTCGAGATCAACGCGAGATCCGGCAGCAGTGATCGCTCGGTGAAAAGCCACGCGCCGATTTCGGCGGCGTCGTTGCGGCCGCGCGCGGCAAGCGGGCGGTCCCGATCGCTTCCACTGGGCGAGTCGCGTTCGGTTTTCGCGTGTCGAAGCAGCAAAAGGCGGCGCATGACGCTGGCTCGATTCGAGGTTAAGCATGACCCGGAACGCGGGGTAGGGCCGGCTTAGTCTACAACCTTGCACGGGACAAGGTCACAGGGGTAGTGGTAGGAAACGTCATGATTTCGGATAACATAGTTGCGGCCGATGGTCCCGGTGACGCGGAGTCTGCGGCGCAGCGGCGCGAGCAACTGACTTTCGATCTCGACGTTGAAATCTGCGTCGTCGGCGGCGGCCTGGCCGGCCTCACTGTGGCGCTGGAGGCGGCACGGACAGGCGCAAGCGTCGTCGTGCTCGAGGGCCGCCATGTCGGCTGGAGTGCGTCCGGCCATCATCTCGGCACGGCGATGCCTGGCTACGGACTTCCGCTTTCCGATCTGATCGCGCGCGTCGGTTTCGATGATGCCTACGAACTCTGGTCGCTGTCTCAGCAGGGCGCTGATTATGTTCGCGCCCATGCCGCTGAAGATGTCATTCCGGGACTAGGACTCACGGAAGGCGCGCTCGAGGTTTCCAATGTCGATGCCGGCGAGCGGCTCATCAGCCAACTGCAAATGCTAAGCGAGGATTTTGCGACCGAGGCAGAGGGATGGCAGATCGACCGCGTCCGCGACACCTTACGCACCGACCGGTATTTTCACGCGGTGCATTATCCGCGAGCGTTCCAGATCGACGGTCGCAAATATGTTCACGGCCTCGCGGAGCTCGCGCGTAAGGCCGGTGCTCGCATCTTCGAAGGGACGCCGGTGGTTAGCATCGATTCGTCCGGGATTCGGAAACGCATTACGACGCCGCGGGCGCGGCTGCGGGCTTCCAACGTCGTGCTTGCGGGCAATGTCCATCTTGGCGAAGCGTTGCGGCGATTGTCCGATACGCTGGTGCCGGTCTGGCGGTATGCCGCCGTCACTTCGCCGTTGGGCGAGCGGCTCGCCGAGGTGATGAGGTTTCAGGGCTCTGTCATCGACACTGACGGGATCGATCATTTTCGGATCGTTGATGGCGACAGGCTGATGTGGGCGAGCCCGGAAACGACCTGGGAGGCGCGGCCGGAGCGCCATGCCGGGGGGATCTGCAAGCGCATCCGTACCACCTTCCCGCAACTCGGTACTGTCGAGATCGCGAAGGCTTTCTGTGGTGCGGTCGGTCAGACCGTGCACGGTATGCCGCAGGTCGGCCAATTACGGCCTGGACTGTGGGTTGCGAGCGGCTTCGGCCGGCAGGGGCTGAATACCTCGGCGATGGCTGGGCAACTGATCGCCCGCGGCATGCTGGAAGGAGACGACCGCTGGCGGTTGTTTGCGCCGTTCGAACTCGTATGGGCGGGCGGAATGACCGGACGCGCGGCAGGCTATGCGATCAGCATGGCCATGCAAGCGCGATCCGCCGCCGCCGGCACGCTGGCGCGCTATCGCGAGCGGGCGCGGCAGGCGCGGCTGAATGCGGCCAATCGCCAGACGGGATCGCGTCCGCGGCGATCCGCGGCTCATCATGCGCTGGCGCCAAATGATTCCGGGGAAACAGGAGCGGGCGGCTCTTCAACCTCGCCCCGCTAATGGGAGGAAGCCAAACGCTTCCGGAAACCACCTCGCAAGAACGTGAGAACATTCCCGACACGTCCGTGTAACTTTGCCCAGGTCGTCCCGTATGAGATGCAAGGTGAATCGGTTCTCGCTTGCACGGAGACAACCATGATTGATCGCCGCATCCTGCTCGCATCCGCCGCCGGTCTCGCGGGCCTGTTCGGCCTCCGCTGGTCGGGGAGAGAATCCGCTTGGGCGACGGGGACGAAGGTCTCGCGAAAGTTCGAGATCGAAAAGACCGATGCCGAATGGCGGGCGCAACTTACGCCGCAGCAGTATCACATCCTGCGTGAGCACGGCACCGAGCCACCTTTCTCCAGTCCCTTGCTCAAGGAGCATCGCAAGGGCACATTCGCCTGTGCCGGTTGTGGCCTGCCGCTTTATTCGTCCGAGACGAAATTCGAAAGCGGTACCGGCTGGCCGAGCTTCTGGAAGCCGCTCGACAACGCGGTCGGAAAATCTACCGACACAACGCTTGGCATGGCGAGGACCGAAGTGCATTGCCGTCGCTGCGGCGGCCATCTCGGCCATGTCTTCGACGACGGGCCGAAACCCACGGGCCTGCGATACTGCATGGACGGGTTGGCGCTCGTCTTCCATCCTGCTTCGCCATCGGCGACGTAAAGTTCGTTTGCTTCATCCCCGGATGGAGATCGTGATGGCCGGGCTCGGCCCGGCACTCCTTCATATCTTTCATATCTTCCGAAGACAGCGAACCGGACCCCTCGCAAAAAGTAGCCCCGATCGCTCGCCACCGCGAGGCGCTTCCCGGCAAGAGTTGCCGAGCAAGGCAAGAATGCCCCGGGCTTTGAAGCCGGAGCTCTATGCTAACTTGCTGAAATAATTTGTCTCTTCCGTTGGCATGGAGCTTGCGATGTCGTTTGCCGGCCGCGGCGAATTTTGACCCGCGTTTTGGGCCGCCGCCTGGATCGAGTTGGAGACGACGTATGGGTATTTTCGACGCACTGAATACTTCGGTCGGCGGTTTGCAGGCACAGTCCTTTGCACTTCAGAATATCTCCGGCAACATCGCGAACTCCCAGACCACAGGCTATAAGGGTATCACCACCGCCTTCGTTGACCTGATCCCGGATTCGACCACCCCCAATCGCCAGGTTGCCGGCGGCGTAACCGCCTATGCGACGCCAACCATCAGCAGTCAGGGAACGGTGTCCGCCTCGACGGTTGGCACTTACATGGCGATAAACGGCGATGGCTTCTTCAACGTCCAGGCGCCGACGGGACGGGTCGACAACCAGCCGCAGTTTTCCGGCGTGACTTACTACACGCGGCGCGGCGATTTTCAGGTCGATGCTTACGGCCATCTGGTCAATAGCGCTGGCTACTATCTGATGGGCGTGACGGTCGATCCCAGGACCGGCAACCCGCTCGGCAATGTGCCGCAGGTGCTGAAATTCCAGAATAGCTTCGTTCCTGCGCAAGCCACGACGACGGTGCAATACGCCGCCAATCTTCCGGCGGTGCCGAGAACGCTGTCGAGCGCGACCGCGCCGGTCGGGAGCATTACGGCGGCCGGCGGATTGAACCCGTCCGACTTCACGACCAATTTCAATCCCCTTGTGGTCGGCACACCGGCCCCGCCCTATACCGACAACACCATAACTGGGTCGCCGGCGACCAATCAGCAGACGCCTGCGGTCGCGATCTCCAGCGCGACGCTTTTGTCGGGCACGGCGCCGAGCGACTCGTTGCCGGGCGGATTCGCGGTCGGTGACACCATCACCGTGAACGGCACCACGATCACCTTCACCGACGCCAGCACCGCGTTGCCGCCGGGCGCGCAGGATGCGACCCATGTCCGCATCGACGACACCGTCGGTGATCTGCTGAGCAAGATCGGCGCGATCACCGGCCAGGCTCCGACGATCAATGCCGGCACCGGCGCAATCACCCTGCATACTGGCACCGCGCAGGACCTCTCGGTGACGAGCGCAGCCGCGGGCTGGACGGCAATGGGCTTCGGCGCGACAACCAACGTAGCGCGCGGGGGCGGCGGCACGCCCGGGGCTGGCGTGGTGATCGCCAACGACCAGACAATCTTCCAGCAGCAATCGATCAGCGGCGGCGCGGTTACGGCCTATGATGCGACCGGGACGGCGGTGAACCTGCAATTGCGCTGGGCCAAGACCGACAGCGCTTCGCTCGGCGCCGGGCATTCCGATACCTGGAACCTGTTCTATCAGGCCAATCCGAACGCCACCGGCACGCAAGCGGCGTGGATCAACGTCGGCACCAATTTCACCTTCGGCACCAACGGCCAGCTTTCAAGCCCGGTCGGGTCGTCCGTCACCATTCCCAGCGTCAGTGTCGGGTCCCAGTCGCTCGGCAATCTCACGCTGAATATCGGCTCCGGCGGTCTGACCCAGTACGCCAGCAGCGGCGGCAACGCCACCATCAATGCGATCAACCAGAACGGCTACGCCGCCGGACAGCTACAGTCGGTTGCCGTCAACAATGACGGCGTTGTGGTCGGCACCTTCTCGAATGGGCAGAACCTGTCTCTCGCGCAGGTGTCGCTGTCGCACTTCAACGGCACCAACTACCTCAAGGCGCTCGACGGCGGGGCCTATGCGGTGACAGACGAGTCGGGGCCTGCAATCGCGGGTGCGGCAGGGCACATCAGCGGCTCGTCGCTCGAAGGCTCCAACACCGATATCGCCGACGAGTTCACCAAGCTTATCGTGACCCAGCAAGCTTATTCGGCGAATACGAAAGTCATCACCACCGCGAACAGCATGGTTCAGGATCTTCTGAACGTGCTGCGATAGAGCATGATCCCAAAAAGTGGGAACCGGTTTTCGGACAAGATCATGCTCAGTCGAATGAATAGAACAGAGTTTGATTCAACGCAGTTGAATCGGACTCTGGTCACGACGCGGATTGATCCGGTTTCGAGGCGGGCAAAAAGATGAGTTTGAGTTCGGCCCTCTCCATCGCGATGTCCGGCTTGCGCGCCAACCAGGCCGCTCTGTCGATCGTGTCCGGCAACGTCGCCAACGCGAACACGCCAGGCTACGTCGCGCAGACGCTGGTGCAGGACCAGATCGTTACCGGCAGCACCGGTTCCGGCGTCCGCATTATCGGCGTCAACCGCACGCTTGACGCCTATGTCCAGTCGCAGTTGCGCACGGAAAATGCCGGCAGCGCTTATGCAAATCAGATCGCCGGAGTGCTCGGCCAGTTGCAGAACGTCTATGGCACCCCCGGCAACGATGGAACGCTGGAGGCGGCCTATAACAGGTTCACCTCGGCATTACAGGCGCTGTCGGCGAGTTCAGGCAATCCTGCGGCGCAGTCGTCGGTGCTGAACGCCGCGCAGGCGCTGGCGCAACAGCTCAACGCGACCACCAGCGGCATTCAGACGCTGCGATCCAATGCCGAACAGGACCTGTCTGTGTCGGTCTCTCAGGCCAACGCGGCGATGCAACAAATCGCGCAGCTCAATCAGAAGCTGCAAAGCTTGAGTGCTCAGGACCCGGCGGCCGCGACGCTGATGGATCAGCGCGACGCTGCAATCGATCAGCTTTCAAGGTTGATGGACATCCGTGTGTCGACGGACGGCGTCAATCAGACCTCGGTATTCACCACGTCTGGCATCCAGCTCGTCGGCGGTGTGTACGCTTCAACGCTGACGTTCAACGCGCAGTCCTCGCTTACCGCGAACTCGCGATGGAGCGCGGATCCCGCGCAGTCGAGCGTCGGCACCATCATCTGCCAGCTCCCGAACGGCGCGAAGATGGACATGATCGCCTTGCAAGGCATCAACTCCGGCCAGATCGCCGCCGATGTGCAGTTGCGTGACAAGATTCTGGTGCAGGCGCAGAACCAGGTGGACCAGATGGCGGCGACGCTCGCCAGCGCATTGTCGGACGTCACCACGAGCGGCGCGCCGGTGGCCGGACCGCCATCGGGATTCGACACCAGTCTCTCCAGCGTGCTGCCGGGCAACGCATTCAACGTTACCTACACCGACTCCAGCAACGTCTCGCACACCGTCACCGTGGTGCGGGTGGACGACCCAACCGCGCTGCCGATTCCGAACACGGCCTCGAATCCAAACGACAGGGTGATCGGCGTCGATTTCTCGGGCGGGCTCGCCTCGATCGTGTCGCAACTGAATGCGCAACTAGGAGCTACGTCGCATCTGACGTTTTCCGCTTCCGGGTCGCAGTTGCGGGTGGTTGACGACGGTTCGGGTGCATCGACCGTGACCGCGGCATCGACTACGACGACGGTGCAGTCGCTGACCTCGGGCAGTCCGCAACTGCCTTTCTTCACCGACCGTGCCTCGCTCTATACCGGCGCGATCACAGGCACCGCGTCGCAGATCACCGGGCTGGCGGGGCGCATTCAGGTCAACGCAGCGCTGCTTGCCGATCCCTCGAAGCTCACGGTCTACAACACCTCGCCGCTGACTCCCGCCGGCGACACCACGCGCTCCGATTTCATTTTCGACCGGTTGACGTCAGCCACTTTCACATACTCTCCAAGCACCGGCCTTGGCGCGGCCGCCGCGCCGTTTCAGGGTACATTGCCATCGTTCCTGCAGCAGTTCGTCAGCTTGCAGAGCGGCACGGCGACAACAGCGAAGCAGGTCGCGCAAGGTCAGGACATCGTCGTCAATACTTTGCAGGAGAAGTTCGACGCCAAGTCCGGAGTGAACATGGATACCGAAATGTCCAATCTGATCGCGTTGCAGAATTCCTATGCGGCGAATGCACATGTGATGACCGTGGTGCAGAGCATGATGCAGACGCTGCTGCAGGCATAATTGTAACGACGGCGTAAAGGCGGTTCGCATGGCGATCAACGGAATCAGCTTCGGCAACACCATCCTTGGCGGCTCGATCCAGAACCTGAAGACGCAGATGGCCGATCTGCAAAACCAACTCACAAGCGGCAAGCGTGCGACCACCTACTCGGGCATGGGCGCCAACGAAGGCTTTGCGATCGCGGCGCGCGCGCAACTGTCGAACATCTCCGCGTATACCGACACCATGATGAAGATCAACACCAACATCGGAGTTGCCAATACGGCGCTGCAGGCACTCTCCAACATCGGTACGCAGTTGCAAAATGCCGCGAACAGCGGATCGCAGGTGCTGAACAGCGCCGGACAGACCGCAGGCCAGCAGACCGCGGTCGCGCAATTTTCGTCAGTGGTCGGCATCCTGAATACGCAAGCCGGCGACCGCTACATCTTTTCCGGCAGCACAATCTATACTCAGCCGGTGGCCGCGTCGGATCTCATCCTGAACGGCAATGGGGCCGGGCAGGCGGGGTTGAAGCAGGTCATCTCCGAGCGCAACCAGGCCGACCTCGGTACCGGCGGCCTTGGCCGTCTCAACATTTCCTCGCCGACCGCGACGTCGGTGTCAGTTGCGGAGGATGCATCGCCTTCAGTTTACGGCATGAAACTGCAATCGGTGTCGTCGTCACTGACAGGGGCCACCGTCACAGGTCCGGCCGGAGCGCCGCCCGCCATTTCAATCGATCTCGGTGCCACCAACCCGGCCGACGGCGACGCGGTGAGCTTCACCTTCAATCTTCCGGACGGCACCAGCGAGACAGTGCAACTGACGGCCTCCAGCGCAGTCCCGACGCCTGCCGGCAGCTTTGCGATCGGCGCGACGCCTGCCGCAACCGCTGCCAATCTCAACGCCGCACTGACGAGCTCGGTCGGAACGCTGGCAAAGACATCGCTGGTCGCGGCCTCCGCTATCCGCGCGACGCATGATTTCTTTGATCAGCCACCGCAGCGCGTCGACATTACGCCGCCCGCGACGCTTGCGACCGCCACGGCCGCGGTGAACGGCACCGCCGCCGATACCGTACAGTGGTACACCGGCGACGCCGGAGCCGGGTCGGCGCGCGCAACCTCGACCGTGCGGGTCGATCCTTCGGTGACGGTGCAGTATGGCATGCGCGCGAACGAGGACGCCATCCGCTCGCTGATGGAATCCGTTGCGGTTCTCGCGGCGGTGACGACATCGCCGACCGATCCGAACGCGACCGACCAGATTTCGGCGCTCAACTCGCGCGTTGCGCAAAATCTGACGATCGCGCCCGGCAGCCAGAATATCCGTGACATCCAGGTCGACCTCGCCAACGCGCAAACCGTGATGAAGGATGCGACCGCGCGGCAGAAACTGACGCAAGCGACCATGCAGAATATCATCGACCAGGCGGAGAATGTCTCCACCGACGAGGTCGCGAGTCAGTTGTTGGCGCTGCAAACCGACCTGCAGGCGTCATACCAGACCACGGCGATGCTCTCGCAGCTCAGCCTGGTAAAATTCATCTGACGTTATTAGTTACGTCCGAAGCAAGATAGCTTCAGCCCTGACGAAGGAACGACAAACCCGTTCCAAAACCCGTCATGGTACGTTACTCATTGGGAATTCCGCGCTGCCGGGACTGGCCCGCCTCCTATGGCGTTTTCGAACGAAAATGCTCTAAGTGGAACTGGAGCGGGCAGGCGCGACGGTTTATCAGCCCATCGGGAAATGCCGGTCAGAAGCCCTTTTGCGCGCGGCAAGGAAGCACGTTTCATGCGCAGCTTTGAGATTGAATTCGTCCTTCGTCATTTTGATGCGCCGTGCACGATGATCGCGTGCGGCGGGGAGCGCGCATCATGAAGCCTGCATCGCGCGACACGCTGCCGGAAGCCGATGAAACGCTCGATCCAGACGACTGGAACAAGCTTCGAGCGGAGGGGCACCGGATGCTCGATGATATGTTCAATCATATAGCCAAGGTTCGCGAGCGCCCGGTATGGCGGCCGATACCGGCGGAAACGCGCGCCCGTTTCCGCGAAGAGCTGCCGCGGGAGGGCGCCGATGTGGCCGACATTTATCGGGAGTTTGCCGAGTACATCGCTCCGTACACCGCCGGGAATGTCCACCCCGGATTCATGGGATGGGTCAACGGCGGCGGCACGGCTGTCGGGATGCTGGCCGAAATGCTGGCGGCGGGGTTGAATACCAATGTCGCGGGCCGCGATCAGATGCCGCTCGAAGTCGAGCGGCAGATCGTTCTGTGGGTCCGGCAGATGTTCGGCTTTCCCGATACCGCGAGCGGCATCTTCGTCACGGGAACGTCGATGGCGAACCTGATGGGAATTCTGGTGGCGCGTTCAGCGCGAATCGGCCCGTCCGTGCGCCAGCGGGGCTTGATGGATCGCGGCGCCGGTCTCATCGCCTATACATCGGTTGCGACGCATGGCTGCATTGCCCAGGCCATGGACCTCGCAGGCTTCGGCACCGACGCCCTGCGGCGGATTCCGGTTGACCGCTGTCATCGCATCGATGCCGATGCGTTGCGTGCGCAGGTCGCCGTCGATCGCGCCGCGGGACTTGAACCATTTCTCGTGATCGGGTCGGCGGGAACAGTCGACATCGGAGCGATTGACGATCTTGCGGCGCTGCATGGCGTGTGCCGCGACGAGAAACTATGGCTGCATATCGACGGCGCATTCGGCGCTCTCGGGGTCTTGTCGCCGGAGATTGCACCTCGCCTCGCAGGAATTGAAAGCGCCGACTCCATTGCTTTCGATTTCCACAAATGGGGACAGGTGCCCTACGACGCGGGCTTCCTTCTCGTTCGCGACGGCGAACAGCACCGCCGCACATTTGCGGCGCCGGTCGCCTATCTGCGCCGGGAAACGCGCGGGCTTGCGGCGGGCTCGCCGTGGCCATGCGACTACGGCCCGGATATGTCCCGCGGCTTTCGCGCGTTGAAGACGTGGTTCACGTTGAAAGCCTACGGCACCGAAAGGCTCGGCGCGATGATCGGCCGGACCTGCGCGCTGGCGCGCTGCTTGGAAGCGCAGATCGCGGCCGAACCAAAACTCGAACTGCTCGCGCCGGTGCAACTCAACATCGTGTGCTTCCGCTATCGGGCCGACGATGCCGACAGGGTCAATGCGGAAATCGTCGCATTGCTGCACGAGTCGGGAATCGCAGCGCCGTCCACGACCATGCTGGACGGTCGGCTCGCGATCCGCGCGGCGATCGTCAATCATCGCACCGGAATGCGCGACATCGAAGCGCTGGTATCAGCGGTGCTGGAATTCGGCGCGCGCGAAACCTGAAGCCGGGATGGCCGCGCGCCCGCGTCGGCGCGTATTATGGCGTTTTCGAGCGAAGTGGATACCAGTTCGCGATCGAAATACGCGCAGATTGATCGAAGGCATTTTCTTTCTGCTAACCGGATTCCACTTGACCGGAAATGCTCGCGCGGCGTGATGTCAGGCGGAGCGTCGTCTGCTGTCGGCGCGATCGGCGGTGCTGTCGCTCATACCCGCCAGCTTCTTTTCGTAGGCGATCAATTTCTTGACTTCCTTCAGCGCCTTGTAGAGGTCGCCGTTGAGGATGTCGTTGTTGATGCCCTCGATGATCGGCCACGCGCCCGGCATGGTGGTGATGATGTCGCGCAGCAGGCTGAAATACGTGCCGTGATTGATCTGTGGCTCCGGCGACAGGTACATCAGTTGCACCGCGAGGTAGATCAGCTTGGCGGGTGTGTCCGCTGTTTCAGGCGTCAAAATGTCCTTCTCGCGAAGGATCGGAATCTTATCGCCTTCGATCAAAAGCCGCGCGCGCTGGTCGGTGTTGGTGACAACGCAGGCGCCGATGATGATGCGTTCATGCGGCTTCAATTCGACTTTCAGCGCCATGACGGTTTCCTGTCATTGAATGAAGCGTGCCGGAACGCACGGCACTGCCATTCGCTGCGAAATGCGGCGGACGGCCGCGTCGGCGCGAGCATCGCGGACAGTCTGGCCGTGATCCTTCCCGATTATGGTTAACGCCGGGTAAACGGCGGTGGCGGCCACCGGAAATGAAATGTCCTTGAATCCCGTCCATACCGGCGCAAATCAAGCCATGTGCTCGCTTCGGCCGCCGGCCGAACAGCCGCGCGAGTCTGCGATTGGCTTCATGCTTTCTTAGAGTCTTCACACCAGTGTGGCGCCTCGCCGAGGATCTTCGGCGTATGGGCGTATGTGTATTCACACCAGAAAGGTATGAAAGATGTCCGATATCGTTCTCTCCGCATCGGTTCGCCAGAATCTGCTTTCCCTCCAGTCAACCGCTGATCTGCTCTCCACCACGCAGAACCGTCTTGCCACCGGCAACAAGGTCAACTCGGCGCTCGACAACCCTACCAACTTCTTCACCGCGCAGGGCCTCAACAACCGCGCCAGCGACATCAACAACCTGCTCGACTCGATCGGCAACGGCGTGCAAGTGCTGCAGGCTGCCAACACCGGCATCACCTCGCTGCAGAAGCTGGTCGATACCGCCAAGTCGATCGCCAACCAGGCGCTCCAGGCGACCACGGGATATTCGACCAAGTCGCAGGCGACCACCGCCGCCATCACTGGCGCGACGGCGGACAACCTGCTCGGACCGGGCGGCGCTCCGACTGACCGGACCGTGACCGGCTCGGCGGTTAACAACGACGACACCGGTGGCGCAGCGGCGATCACGACTGCGACCAAGCTGGCTGGTACGGCGGGTGCGGGTTCGGACAACCTTGCGTCCAATATCAGCGCATCCGACACCATCGTTGTGAACGGCAAGACGATTTCGTTCAACAGCGGTTCCGGCACTAGCGGTTCGGCGACGGCTGGCACGCTCTCGATTGACGTGACCACCGGTGACGTGGGCGATGTCCTCGATGCCATTGATGCGATCACGGGCAATACTGCTGGCACGTCCACGATTGCGGCCGGTGCGATTTCGATCCACACCGGTACGGCCCAGGATCTGGTGATCAGCGGATCTGCTCTCACCAAGCTTGGTCTTACCGCCAACACCTACGCCCGCACGGCCGGAACTCCGGCTGCGCTCGATGGCAAGACGTTGACGATCGCCGCGACCGACGGTGGCACCGCGACCAGCATCACGTTCGGTACGGGCGGCGTGACGACCCTCGATCAGTTGAACACGGCGCTGGCCGCGAACAACCTGTCGGCCTCGATCAGCACGGCCGGCGCGCTGACCTTCACCACCACCAACGATCATGCCCATGCCACGATCGGTGCGTTCGGTGGTACGGCGGTTGCTGCTGGTGCAGGCCTGTTCGGAGCTTCCGTGACGGTGAGTGCGCCGGTGGAAGACGCCAACGCGCAGAACAACCGCGCCACGCTGATCAGCCAGTACAACGCGGTGATCGACCAGATCAAGACCACCGCGCAGGATTCGTCCTTCAACGGCGTCAACCTGTTGAATGGCGATCAGCTCAAGCTGGTGTTCAACGAAACCGGCAAGTCCACCCTGACCATTCAGGGCGTGACCTTTGATCCGGCTGGCCTCGGCCTCGCGTCGCTGGTCAAGGGCACCGACTTCCTCGACAACGCCTCGACCAACAAGGTTCTGGACTCGCTCAACAACGCGTCCGGCACGCTGCGCTCGCAGGCTTCGACCTTCGGTTCGAACCTGTCGATCGTGCAGATCCGTCAGGACTTCTCGAAGAACCTGATCAACGTGTTGCAGACCGGCTCGTCCAACTTGACGCTGGCTGACACCAACGAGGAAGCGGCGAACAGCCAGGCGCTGGCCACCCGCCAGTCGATCGCGGTGTCGGCGCTCGCGCTGGCCAACCAGTCGCAGCAGAGCGTGCTGCAGCTGCTCCGCTAATCGCAAACGCATCTCAGACGACGGAAACGGCGGGGAAAACCCCGCCGTTTTTTGTTGTAGCGTTTCGAGCGAAGTGGACACGAGGTTCGCGTGAAGAAAACGCGCCAAACAAAAAAGCTAAGGGTCGGGTTTGATTTCATCAAAGCGGAATAGCTTTAGCCGGCGGTCCAATTCTTCTGAAGGCGGATTGTCAGTGCTTGTTCATGAGGTCTTGAAAGAACGGCGAAAATTGCTCGTGGGGCGATGCTTCCGAGCTATTGAATTTCGTAGTTAATATAGTGGGGCAAAACCCTAATCCGCCTTGCATTCTGCCGCTTGAGTTCAGAAAGCACGTGACACGCCACGAACGTCACGACTACTTCTGGTGGCCGCGACGATCGAGCGGGGATTAATCCGGGGTTAACCATAAATTAAAACGTCTTGTTCACCTTTCCGACCAGCGACCGGCTCTTGGGGCGAGTTGGCGTCCGCGCAGGTTAGGGAAGGCCAGTCATGTCCGACATCGTTCTCTCGGCATCCGTTCGCCAGAATTTGCTCTCGCTGCAGTCTACTGCCGATTTGCTGGCGCAAACGCAGAACCGTCTTGCCACCGGCAAGAAGGTCAACACGGCCCTCGACAATCCGACCAATTATTTCACTGCAGCAGCGCTCGACAACCGCGCCAACGATATCAGCAATCTGCTTGACGGCATCGGCAACGGCATACAGGTGCTGCAGGCGGCCAATACCGGCCTGACCTCGCTGCAGAAGCTGGTGGACACGGCGAAGTCGGTTGCCAATCAGGTTCTGCAATCCCAGGTCGGCTATTCACAGAAATCGTCGGTGGAAAGTCTTCCCGTAACGGGCGCGACCGCGCTCGATCTCAGAGGCACGACACCGTTCACAAATGTCGCCGCAACGCCCGGCACCGCCCTGAAGACCGGCACCGCCAACGCCGCCGCGACCGGCGCCACCCTTATCAGCGCGCTGACCGACGGCGCGGTTGCGACGCCGACCGGCCCCGCGGCCGGCGAGAGCTTTTCCGTCAACGGCAAGACCATCACGTTCGCGGCGTCGGGCGCGGCGACGACCGACCCTTCCGGAAACGTCACGATCGGCATCGACCAGACACTCAGCGCGTTGACCGGCGTGATCGATGCGCTGAACGGCAACACCACGCCCGCCACGGCATCGACAGTCAACGGCAGCGGGCAGATCGCGCTCAATACCGGTATCGCTCATGACCTGGCGCTGACGGACTCCACGCCGGCCGGAATTCTCGCAAAGCTAGGCTTGAGCGCGGGAACGACGGCGCGCGGCGGGGGCGCGGGAAACCTCGACGGCAAGACGCTAACGATCGGGGCAACCGGCGGCGGCGTCGCGACCAACGTCACGTTCGGTGACGGCACCAACGGTACCGTCAGAACCCTTAACGACCTGAACGCGCAGCTTGCTTCAAACAATCTCCAGGCCACGATCAATTCGGCAGGCGTCATCACGATCTCGACCGCCAACGAGGCTGCCGCAGAGACCATTGGCGCGATCGGCGGAACCGCGGCCGGCGCGGGATATGCCTTCAATGGCCTTGTCGCCGGCGCGCCCGTTCAAGATTCAGCGGTTCAGGCGGCTCGCGCCGGCCTCGTCAATCAATACAACAACATCATTCAGCAGATAAACACGACGGCGTCGGACTCGTCTTTCAACGGCATTAATCTGCTGAGCGGCGACACGCTGAAGCTCATCTTCAACGAGACCGCAAAGTCCACGCTCACGATCACCGGCACCAACATGAATGCAGCTGGCCTTGGACTGTCGGCCCTGACGGTGGGCATCGACTTCCTGGACAACGGCTCGGCCAACAGCGTGATCGCCAGCCTCGACAGAGCGTCGACCACCCTGCGCACGCAGGCTTCGACGCTTGGTTCGAACCTGTCGATCGTGCAAATCCGTCAGGACTTCTCGAAGAACCTTATCAACGTGTTACAGACCGGCTCGTCGAACCTGACCCTCGCCGACACCAACGAGGAAGCGGCAAACAGCCAAGCGCTGGCCACCCGTCAGTCGATCGCGGTGTCCGCACTGGCGCTGGCCAACCAGTCACAACAGAGCGTCCTGCAATTGCTACGCTGATGACGTAAGCTCGGCGAATGTCACGAGGTTCGCTTGCCGTGAAGGCTGCGGCGAATGTGAAAATCGAAAAAACACCGCAACGAGGCCAAGCGTTTTCGAGCGAAGTGGATACCGGTTCGCGTGACGAAAACGCGTCAGAATAACAATCTAGAAACTTTGTTTCTAATTCCAGTCAGGAGCAAAGCGGCACCATTGCAGAACCCGCTGCATTTGCCACTTTTTCGACGCATGTGAAAACACCGGGTAACCCATTTTAAAGGTGGTGCTGATAGACATTCGGCAACGCGAAGTTGCGTGCGCCCTTTCTTTTTCCCCCGAGGTTTAGATGTCGAATGCTGCTCAAGCCTATGCCCGGACGGCTCAAACCTCGTCGTCTCCGCGTGAAATCGAGGCGCAGGCTTTACTGAAAGCGGCGCGGCAGCTTCGGGAGATCCAGGACAACTGGAAAGGGCCCGATAGTGACATGCAAAAGGCGCTGCTGTTCAACCGCCGTTTGTGGTCGATCTTCATGAGTGCGGCGGACAGCGAGAGTAACCCGCAGCCGCTGGAGGTTCGTCAGAACATCGCCAACATCGGCGTTTTCGTGATGAAGCAGACAGTCGACATGCAGATAAATCCAGACCCTGCGAAGCTGACAGCGCTGATCGACATCAACTGCAATCTCGCAGCCGGCTTGTCCGGGCGAGCGTAATCCCCGTCACAGACGGAGCCGGATCATTGGCCGACGTCCTGAACATCCTGGCATCGAACTACACAACGGTCGGTCAGAACGTCAATCTGAACACCGGAAGGTATGTTAACGTCGATCCCAAGGTTTTCGAAGGCACATGGAGCGGCAAGTACGCCAACCAGAAGCCGTTCTCCGTGACGATTTCCGGCGTCAATGGTTTCCGCGCCAAGGCCAAGTACCAGTACGGAAGCACGATCAAGTATCAGGAAGTTCTGATAAAGAACAATTCGTTCCGGGTCGGCGATTCAAAGTTCGTGCTGACAAAGGCTGGCACCGCGAAGGTCAGCACCGTCATGAGCAATCCGGCGACGGGTGCAAGCACGCTCGAGAACGCCTACGTCCATCAGAACTGAGCATTATTTTGATTGAGCATGATCTTATCCGAAAACCGGCTTCCACTTTTCGGGATCATGCTCTAGGCGCGGCGGTCGGTGGCGGCCGAGGGTTCGCGCTCAGTGTTCATCAAATCCAGCGTGCGGAAATATGCGCGTCGCCGCAGCATCGCCTCTTCGGGAAACTGCTTCACGACGACGCTCGTCCGGCGATCGACGACCTGGTAGACGACCGAGGCGGCGTCACGATCGACCACCACCTGCCGTGACAGCGTATCACCGGAGGTCCGCAGATCGTTGCGGGTGCGCGCGCTGACGTCCGTCGCCGTGACGCTTTTGCTCGGCGGAAGTTGAGTCGCCACCGCATCGTCCGCGGCCGGGCTTGCCGGCTGAACGACTGGTGCCGCCACCGGCGCGCCAACCGGCTTGATACTGAAATCCGTACCCATGGTCGCCTCCAGGCTCCCGTCGAGTCAAATCCCACCCCCCTTTAGAACGCAAGCCTAGCGCCTGTCTCTCAACGCCGCGTTAGAAAACGTGTTCAATGAGGTGATGCCGTGAGTGCAGAAATTTAAATCAAACTGGATGGAATATGCGAGGGCAGGTCTCCTCAGCGAGGATTCTCGCTCTTCGAGCGGGAGTTGGTTTCGGTTACAGTGCCGGAGCCGATGCCGTTCGGGCCCGAGTTCGTCCTGCGTAAACCTGAATGGAACGGCGAACGCGATCGGGCCGCCGCCGATGTCGGGAGGCGTTGGCGGGCGAGCTACCAGCGATAGGTCGCGGTTCCAAGAATAGTACGTGCCCGACCAAGATTGCACTGTGCCATCGAGAAGCAGGCTGCGACGTAGTATTTGTCGAACAGGTTGCTGGCGTTGACGGAGAAGCGCCAGCTGTCACGAACGAGGCCAGTCAGACGATATAAAAGCGTTTTATCTTCATTGGCTGGGCCACTGAAATCAAATGCCCCCTGTTTGTAATCGAACGATCCGCCTTGAAGCTGCACTTCGCGAATGGTCTGCTCGGTCGGACGCTTCGTCACCAGGTTCACGATACCGGCCGGCTGCCCTTGCCCATAGAGCACCGACGAGGGGCCACGCATCACCTCGATACGCTCAACGCCGTATGTCTCGGTCTGAAGCCCCGTAGTCTGCAAACCTCGTTGCTCTGAAAGCCGCGCATAAAATACCTTGCAACAGACTGGTAACCGTTGGCTTCCGCAAATACGCCTGGCGAGTAACTCAAGGCATCATTGACGCTGTTCGGTTTCCGCGTCTGGGTAATTTCCTTGCAATATCGTCTGACTGGATTGGTTCTAAGCTCGCCGGATCATGGTCGCTGCCGGTTCGCGCGTTAAAGCGAACGGCTGACTGCGAGGGGGCTCATGTGCTGACGCGAGGGTGCGCTGCGCTGTCCGCTTGCCGTATAAGTCTGCGGCGTGGCGCGGCGCTGCGCTTCGGCACTGACGCCGCGAACGATTCCTTCCGAAACCGCGTGCGCGGTAGCGAGCACCGTGAGATTCACCTGGAGCATGGCGCGGAATGTGTCGTGGTGGCGTTGCAGCGCCGTGAGCAGGTCAGGCGTCGACTGAGTCATGTAGACTTGGCTGGTCTTGAATTGCCTGATGGCATCGACGTAGCGGCGCGATAGTTCTGTCTTCCGGCTCTCGAGCGCCATGCCTTCGCGAATCTTGCCGGCGCGCACCAGCTCGGTCTCGCGCTCGATGACGGCAAGCAGCGCGTTCATGATGTCGAGCATGTCGTCGGCGAGCTTGCGTGCGTCCGCTGGCGTCGATACGGGAGGCGGGAGAAGGGACGCCTGCGGATCCCGGGACTTCGGTGTCATGCGCTCTCCTTTGAACTTGGCTTGGTCTGGCTCGCCTGTTGCATGATCAGGGCGCGGAACACCGTGTCGGAGATGCCGACGCCGCCGGCCTTGGCGAACGATCTGGAATACTGCTCTGTGAGCATCGAGCGCCACACTCCGGTGCCTGGCGTATCGCCGAACGGGCCTTCGCCCTTCAGCCCGGACGTCATTTGCGAAAACATGGAATTGAGGAACATCGCCTCGAAATCCTCCGAGGTTGTTTTGGCTTTCTCTATTGACCGCGGAGGGACGTGTTCCAGCGCTCGCGCGAGCTGCGGATCGGGACGGCCGTTCAGCATCGGCTTCATGCGAGGGGTGCTGCGATAAGCGGTGGTTATCAGGTCATTGACAGTGTGAGCTTCCATCACATCACCTCGATATCGGCTTCGATTGCGCCGGCCGCCTTGATCGCCTGTAGAATGCCGATCAGGTCGCGTGGCCCGATGCCGAGGCCGTTGAGTCCGTCGACAAGCTCCTGAAGCGAGACGCCGTTCTTGACCAGCGCGAGTTTCTTGCCGTCCTCGCTCACGCCGACGTCTGTGCGCGGTGTCACCACCGTTCGCCCGCGTGCCAGCGGATTAGGCTGGCTGACCTGCGGACTTTCGGAAATGGACACAGTGAGGTTGCCTTGCGCTACCGCGACGGTGGCGACGCGGACGTCGCGTCCCATCACGATGATCCCGGAACGTTCGTCGATAATGATCTTTGCTGCGATGTCCGGCTCGACCTGCAGCTGCTCGATCTCGGTCAGGAGTGCGACGACGTTGCCTTTGTATTCCCCTGGGATGGAGAGTTGCACAGTGGACGGATCGATTGGCTCGGCAGTCTTCGTGCCGAGGAAATCGTTGACTGCGGCGGCGATGCGCTTGGCGGTGGTGAAGTCGCCGTTACGCAGCGCCAGCCGGACATTCGGCATCCGGTTCAGTGCGAATTCGATCTCGCGCTCGACGATGGCGCCGTTGGCGATGCGCCCATTGGTTGGCACGCCCTTGGTGACGCTCGCGGCGGCGCCTTCAGCGGCAAAGCCGCCGATCGCAAGCGAGCCCTGCGCCACCGCATAAACATTGCCGTCGGCGCCGAGCAACGGCGTGACGAGCAAGGTGCCGCCTTGCAGGCTTTTGGCATCGCCCATGGCCGAGACCGTGACGTCCATGCGGGTGCCTTGGGTGGCGAAGGCGGGCAGGTTGCCGGTCACCATGACGGCCGCGACGTTGCCGGTTCGGATGGTGGCGCCGCGAATGTTGACGCCCATGCGTTCCAGCATCGCCTGCAGCGACTGCTTGGTGAAAGGAATATTGTTGAGGGTGTCGCCGCTGCCGTTGAGGCCGACCACGAGGCCGTAACCGATCAACTGGTTTTGTCGCACGCCTTCGATATTCGCGAGGTCCTTGATCCGTGAGGTCGCGTGCGCAGGCATGCCCAGCGGCGGCAGCGCGACAAGCGCCGCGACGGCGATCCGGACAATCCTTAAAATACCAACGCCAAGCATCCTCTGCTCCCCGCTGAGGGTTCGGTCCGGCTGGCCGCCACTCCCATGACGGTCATCCGCCGTTAACTATGCGAGGTTCGTGCCATCGCGGCGCATGGCATATAGTATTGATATCGTTGGAAGATCGATGTGGTGGATAAAGCTGCGCAGGCGGGAGGCGGTGGCGAAGTTGCCCGCGTCGGCAGAATTTGCCGGGCATTCACGCTTCGTTAACCATAACGGCCCACGGTTCTCTTGCTGGAGTCATCCGGTGCGCACTCCTTGACCGGCATGGCGCGCCATCAATATTCGGGCGAGATGATCGATGCGAATTTACGGACCGAACGGCACAACGCCGGGAACGCAGGCCCCGTCCGCGCGGCGAACGGGCGGAAGCGAATTTTCTCTGCCGGACCCGGCCGCTACAATGGAAAGCAGGGCCGCGGCCGCGCCGAAAGCGCCTGCCACCATCGATGCTTTGCTGGCGTTGCAGGGCGTCGAAGACGATCCGGCGGAGCGGCGCAAGCGCTCGGTACAGCGGGGCAGGGGCGCGCTGGACGTGCTCGACGATCTTAAGATCGGGCTGCTTTCCGGCAACTTCGACGCGTCAACCGTGATCCGGCTGCGCACTGCCGCTGCCGAGCTGAAATCGTCCTCCGGCGATGCCGGTCTCGACGCGGTCCTGGCTGAAATTGAATTGCGCGTCGAGGTGGAACTGGCCAAGGCGGGGCAATTCTGAAAGCAGCCGGGACGCGATGGAACCCGTTGAAAAGATGGCCTCGATACGCTGCGCAGACCGGGGTTCCACATCGGGCAGAGGAAGCAGGAACGCGGAAGCCCCGAGCTGTCAAGGACGGGTTTTGGTGCGACGATATTGTCTGTCACAAACGGCCGCTATATAAGCTCCGCCGCAGCCGGACCGTCCGTCCGGTGCCTTGCACCGAGCAGGAATGCATTTGGAAAAGTTGAAGAACTACAGGCCCTCCGAAAAAGAGCCTTTCATGAACGAGCGCCAGCGCGAATATTTTCGCGCCAAGTTGCTGGCATGGAAGGACGATATCCTCCGCGAATCGAAGGTTACGCTGCAGACTCTTCAGGAAGAGAACGTTAACCTTCCCGACCTCGCCGATCGCGCGTCCTCGGAAACCGACCGCGCCATCGAGCTGCGAGCCCGTGATCGGCAGCGAAAGCTGATCTCCAAGATTGACGCCGCCTTGCAGCGAATTGAAGACAATACCTATGGCTATTGTGAGGAAACCGGCGAGCCGATCTCGCTGAAGCGGCTCGAAGCGCGACCGATCGCGACGCTTTCTGTCGAAGCCCAGGAGCGCCACGAAAAGCGGGAAAAGATTTATCGGGACGAGTAGGGCAGGCGGCGCCGATGCCTTGGCGGCGCGGGCCGCGGTATAGGCGTGAGTTCGCGAGCGAAGCATGTCCTGGTGTTCGACACGACAGTACCGGTTCGGCGCAAGAAAACGCGTCAGAATAATCGTTGGCGTGGCGGCTCGCCGGCAACGGCTTACCTGAACATCTCCCGCTGCGCGTCGGTCAGGCCGGCCAGCATCTGCCGGGCCTGGCTGTAGCCGGCGGCGACCATCTCGTCGAAGCGGTTCCAGTCCAGCAAGCGGCACTCGGGGACGCGCGGCTGAAACAATAGGTCGGTGAACTTTCCCATCTCCTTTTGTTTGGAGATCGAAGTGATGAACGATGACCGCAGCATCGTCTCGGGCACGCTCGGCAGACGGTAACGCCGCTTCGCACGCGGTTTCAGTTTGTCGCGCAGCAAGGCGAGCGTTCCAGGAACGCAGTCAATGTCGAACACCTGCCCGCGATCGACCGAGAGATCGACGCCGATGATGCGACCGGCGCCGAGCCGCGCCATCACGTCGACCGGGAAATTGTTGAACGTGCTGCCATCATACATCATGTGCCCGCCGACGAAGACCGGCGGCAGCGCACCGGGTATTGCGTAGCTTGCGCCGACGTTGCGGGTCAGGTCGCCTCGCAGCAGGACGGCTTCGCTACCGGCCGAAAAGTCTGACGCGATAGTGAAGAAGGTGGTCCAGCAATCCTCGCTGTCGATTGCGTCCCGGCCTGTGGCATCGCGCACGGCCTGCGTCATCGCGCTTCGCGTGCGCGCACCCTTGATCAGCGATACCAGCGGAATGAAATTGTAGTCGCCGGTGACGTTGCCCCTCGGGTGTTCGAGGAACGCCTTCCGGACGGCGGCTGCGACTTCATCCGCGCTGCGCCCGAGCGCCAGTACCATCCCCATGACCGCGCCGATTGAGCTGCCGCCAAGCATGTCGACGGGAATGCCCGCCTCTTCCAGCGCCTTGATGACGCCGAGATGAGCGAAACCGCGCGCGCCTCCGCCGGACAGCACAAGTCCGACACCGCGTCCGGATACGATGCGAGCGAGCCGACGCATGTCCGCGGGCAATAGCGGGCGAATGTGAAAGTGCCGCGCATCCGGCCGCGCGTTCAGCCAACGCGCCGTGCCGGTGGGAATTGTCGTATCGGCCTTGTGCAGCAGAACCAGTGTCTGTCGCGCGATCGAAATGGGAGCGGCGGGTGACAGGAAAGCCTGCTCGACAGCCGAGAGACCGGGATCGTGGCCGGCGTCGGCGAGCAGCAGCACCTCGTCGGCATGACGAAGGCAAAACCGGGTCCATGCGGTGTCGCTTCCGTCGGCGGCAAGATACACGCCGCGGCTCTGAGCCTCGATTTCGTCGATATAGCCGGCAAGCGCATCGTTGCGCTGTTCAGACGAGGGGTCCCGAGCGATCCCGAAGTGTCTGGCGACGTCATCGGCGGTGACGACCGTCACCGACCCGGCCTTTGCGGCTTGCGCGTTACGCAGGCTTCGCGCAAAATCGGCGGCATCCGCCCCGGACGTGACCGGCAGGATGCAGATGTTCACTGGCACCAGCGGCGCTTGTCGCTCGCGCTCGCGAAATCGCCGGATCACGACCCGCATCATCGACATTTCGATTTCCGGATGTTGCAGGATCGCGCGCTCGATCATAGCGCGCGTTACTTTGACCAGCAGCGTATCGCGCACCGCCAAGATGGTTGCCGAGCGTGGCTCGCCGGTGAACAGCGCGAGCTCGCCTATGGTTTCACCGCGCCCGATCTCGCCGAGAATTTTTCTCGCGCCGGAGTCTGTCTCGGAAAATGCGTGCAGCCGTCCCGACAGGACGAAGTACACGTCGTCACTGATGTCGCCTTGACGCAGCAGAATCTCGCCGGAGACGAGATCGACATATTCGGCCTCGGACCGGATGGTGTTCAGGATCGCAGCGTTGTCGGACGCAAAGTAGTCGCGAAGCACGGTCTGGAGCAGCGCGTCGCGTTGCTGAAGATCGGGATCGGGTTTTGGCGTCAATACCGCAACTCCTATTGGTTCGTTTAAGCATTGCATTCCGTTGCGGCAAAAGCTCTGATTTTGACACTTGCCCACAGGGTTTGCGGCAACGTGAAGCGAATGTGGAATCCGCTCTCTACAGTCCGATTCAACCGCGTTGAATCAAACTCTGTTTTATTCTTTCATTGAGCATGATCTTGTCCGAAAACCGGTGTCCACTTTCGGGATCATGCTCTAACGTCGCGCGCGTGACGCGCTGCGGCGAACCCAATCCCGTCCTTTCCCCGGCTTGACCCCGAGGACTTAACCTTCGAACCCCTTTTTACTACGCGCAGCGAGCGGGTCGCATGCGGGGTGGCCGAACCTTCGCTCTGTTCTAGTCGCGCCCGACCCTGCCGGGAAATCCCGGCGTGGTTGGGCTGTCGCCACTCAGGCCGCTTGGCACGGCGCCTGTGCCGATAGTTCCAGGCCACGTTGTGTTCGGCACGCCCGGCAGATTGCCCCCGCCGATGCTGAGGCGCGGTGAGGGCGCTGGCATCACGATAATGGGCGCTGAAGGCATAAGCGTGTAGACAGGGCGGTGCCGGTGGCGCGCCTGTGCCGTGTCGGACAAGCCGATCAGGCAGGCGGCAACGACAAGCAGGATTCGGACGGCGAGGGTCATTGGACGCTCCGGCAGTCTCGACTTGCGGAATGTCACGGATATATAGCCATCGCAAGTGCGACGCACAGACCAAGGGGTCATTAAAAATTCGCTGCTCATCAGCGAACGAACAAGGCCTGCTCTCTGTTCTCGAAGATAGACACGGCCTCCGGCAGGGGAGCCGCCGGAGGCCGCATCCCCCGAACGATGCATGGCATCGCCGGGGTCGTCGCCGTCTCGCGCCTGGGATCGCGATCCGGTGGGGAGCTCTCGAGAATCTAGAACGGCAGCAGCACGTCCATCACCTGTTGACCGTAGCGCGGCTGCTGGACATCGCTGATCTGGCCGCGGCCGCCGTAGGCGATGCGGGCCTGCGCGATCTTGCTTGAATCGATAGTGTTGTCGCTCTGGATATCCTCAGGTCGCACGATGCCGGCGACGATCAATTCGCGGATTTCGTTGTTGACGCGGATTTCCTGCTTGCCTTCGACCACGAGATTGCCGTTCGGCAGCAGTTGCGTCACGACCGCGGCGACGCTGGTCTGCAAGTTCTCCTGACGTTGGACCGAGCCCTTGCCGTCGCTCAGCGAGGTGGAGTCGGTGGTCAGGATACGGCCAGGCAGGACCGCGGTTGCTGGATTGCCGATGGTTTTGCTGCCAATGAAATCGGTGATGCCGGAATCTTCCTTGCTGGTGCGGCTGCGCTGGGTCTGGTTGGCGATGTTGGCCTTGTCGGTGAAGTTCACGGTCACAGTCAGAAGGTCGCCGACCCGCGCCGCGCGCTGATCCCTGAAGAACGCGCGCGAGCCGTTCCGCCACAGCGAGTTGGCGTTGTAGGACACCGTCTCCGGTTTTGGCATCGGCATCTGCACGGGTTTGTAGCCCGGCTGCGTCGTCGGATTGTCGATCGCGGTCAGCTTGGGTGACTCGCCGATCTGCGAAAGGCGATCGATGGACGAGCATCCGCTGGCGAGGCCGGCGGCCGCTAGCAATGAGCCGGTTAGGACGATGCGGTTGATGCGCGCGAACTTCAACATGAACGTTACTCGGCTTTTGAAGATGTGGGCGTGCCGCTCTGGGCGGAGACGGGGGCTGTTGCCGCTGCCGCCGGCTCGGCGCTCGCCAGCTTGCGGGGCGCAACCGGCGTGATGGGAGACACCGACACCTGACCTCGCCCGACCACCACGCCGGACACGGTGCGCTTCGATTGCAGGTTGAGAACAGTGACGATGTCCCCCTCGGTGCCGGCTTCGGTCGCCTGGCCGCGCACGGTGAGATAAATTCCCGCGGCCTGGTAGATCAGGGTCACCGCCTCGTCGCGTTGCACAAGGTCTGGTCTGGTCAGGTCGGCGCCGTGCAGCGCCTGACCGGCGCGCATCTGCCGCCGCATCTGCATCCCGACGGCGTGGTCGCGGCTCGCGGCATCGTGGCCGACCTCGGCCTTGGGGCGACGCTCCATGACGATGTCGGAAAATTTCAGCTGGGCGTTACGGTCCACGTCGCGAGCCAGCACCGCGGCCTCGACAGTCTCGACGGCGACTCCGGTGAAGCGGAGGCGGGCCGGTGCGGCGCCGGAGTCGTTGCCGACCTCGAGCGTGACGTCGAAGCGACCATTGCGCGGGTCGAACCGGGTTACCATCGGATTGATGGCGCCGTTGTTAGCGGCATCGAGATGGATTGCCGTAAAGTCTTTATCGAAGGTCAGCTGCAGGTTCTTGGCGTCGCCAAGTCCATTGCGGTGTTCGAGCGCGACCGCGATCCGCAATTCGACGTCGTCCGGTTCGAGGGTGCGCGCGAGCCGTGTCACCGCGACGTTGCGGATGCCGTGAGTCTCGACGCCGATCACCTGATGCGCGCGGAGAACGTCGAGCACCTGGGTAGCCAACAGGCTGCCCGTGGTGCCGGGGTTGGGAGAGCGGTAGATCGCAACCTGCGCTGCGTCACCGGCGTTATCGACAAGGTCGCCGATTCTCACCACCTCGTCCGTAATGTCGACATGGCCGCGAAGCACAGGAGCCGGAAGGGCGGCCGCGGTCTGGATCGTGCTCGCCAGGACGATGCGGCGCGGAGCCACGTCATTGCCGGCCAGCGCCGGAATGGACGCCGCCAGCAGCGCGCCAGCGATGAGAAAGGAGCGGACGGCCATGATCAGCCTCTCTTCTTTTTGACCGAGCATGATCTTATCCAAAAACCGGTTTCCACTTTTCGGGATCATGCTTTAGCGGAACAGCGCGGCTGCGGATTGCAGCATCTGGTCGGCGGCGCTGACGACTTTGGCGTTCATCTCGTAGGCGCGTTGTGCGGCGATCAGATCGGAGATTTCAGAGACCACCTCGACATTGGCCTGCTCAAGGTTCGACTGCTGCATGTCGCCGAAGCCGTCGATGTTTGCGATGCCGTCCTGGAACGGACCGGAGGCGGGCGTCTCCTTGAAGTTGTTGTCGCCGACCGGCTGCAGGCCCGCCTTGTTGATGAAGCGGGTCAGGCCGATCTGGCCAAGCACCGTCGGAGTGGTCTGCCCCGGCAGCGTCACCGAGACCTGGCCCTGCGCGTTGATGGTAATGCCAGCGGAGTTTTGGGGAATCGTGATCGTCGGCTGCACCGGATTGCCCTGCGCATTGACGATGCGACCCTGGTTGTCCATCTGGAACGTGCCGTCGCGAGTATACTGAAAGGTACCGTCCGGCATCTGGATCTTGAAGAAGCCTTCGCCGCGAATGGCGATGTCGAGATCGTTGCCGGTCTGCGACAGCGTGCCTTGACTCATCTGTCGCGGCGTTCCGACTGTTTTCACGCCGCCGCCGAGATCGATGCCCACGGGCAATATGGTTCCCTGAGCTGAGGCCTGCGCGCCGACGCGGCGGACGTGGTCGTAGATGAGGTCTTGAAACGCGGCCCGTTGCTTTTTGTAACCGGTGGTGCGCAGGTTCGCGATATTGTTGGAGATGACCTGAACGTTTAGTTCTTGAGCCGCCATTCCGGTTGCTGCGGTATAGAGAGCACGCATGATATGGTTTCCTTATGCCGGAACGTCGGCGAGTTTTTCAATGGCGGATCGTTGCAGATCGGTTTGCTGCTGCAACAGCGTCGCCATCTGCGTGTAGGCGCGGGACACCTCGACCATGCGGCTCATCTCGGTCACCGCATTGACGTTGGAGCGCTCAATGAAGCCCTGATGGACTTGTGCGTTCGTATCTGGCTGAGCGGAATTGCCTGCGCCCGCGGCGTAGAGGTTGGATCCCTCCTTGATCAGCTTTTGGGCTTGCGGGAAGGAGACTAGCCGCAGCGTGCCGCGGATCGAGTTGGTCGCGTTGTTGATGCCCTCGATCACGGTCACGGTGCCGTCGGCGGAAATCGTAATGTCACGGTCGGTTTGCTGGAACCTGATCGGGCCATTGGAGCCGAGTACCGGAAAGCCCGATGCCGTTACCAGTTGTCCCTGTGAATTGAGCTGTAATCCGCCGTCGCGGGTGTAGCGCTCGCCGTTCGGCGTCTGCACCACCAGAAACGCCTTGCCGTCGATGGCGACATCGAGTGGGCTCTTGGTCTGCTCGGTCGGGCCGCCGGCGAAGTCGTGGAAGGTGGCGCGGTCCTGGACAAAGCTTAAGCGGCGGTCGCGGCCGACGAAGTTGTCTTCGTGCGCTCCCGGCATCAGGTATTCCTCGAACAGCGAGCGGTCGGCCTTGTAACCGTTGGTGTTGACGTTCGCGACGTTGTTCGCAATGACGTCTATCCGCCGTTCCAGCATCATCTGCCGCGACAGTCCGATGAGGAGCGTATTCTCCATCGGTGGTTCTCCCCTTGAGGATCCGTGTGAAGAAAGCCCTCCCAGGCCGCGACACCGGATCGATCGAACCTCGAGGCTCTCCCAAGCCTGCGGTTCAAGAAAGGGATAGCGAAAGCCGTGCCAGCTTCAGAAGCGATGGATTATCAGTCGTTTATTGAAATCTTCCCCGTGGAAGACCCGGTAATTAAGGCCCTGTTGACCATATCGGCCCGGCAAAATCTTCCTAGTTATGGTTAAAAGAAAGGTTCCGTTAACCATTGCGTACCTAGTGTGGCAGCCCAGAAGTTCTCCGCATTTTCGCCACTACCTCGAAAGCGAACTTCTGACCAAAACACACCAGAATGGATGCTGGTGAACGTCGAATTCGAAGTTCGCAGGCCGTTGCGGGAGCGACGAGCTTCGGGTTCGGGCACGAGTGTCAAGGCAATAGGGCGCGTGTGCGCCGGCGGCATCTGTTCTGCGTATCCAGCCTGCTCGGCAGCACTCGGACCGACCCTGGGTGAAAGGGCGAGCTGACGATGGCTGAGAATGATCAGGCTGAGAAAGCGGCAGATCGAGACGCGCCGCCGGCCAAGAAAAGGTTCAAGCTGATTGTCGCGGTCGGCGCCGTGCTGCTGATTCTCGTCACCGGCGGCAGCATCTGGTTCTTTTTATTCCGCCATCACGACGGCGAGCAGCTTGCTGAAGCGCCGCCGCCGAAGCCGCCGTCCTTCGTCGACATACCGGACATGCTGGTCAACCTGGTCGGCGCGCCCGGAGAGCGGGTGCAATATCTGAAAGTGAAGGTCGTTCTTGAGGTGAAGGAGGAGCCGCAGGTCGAGAAGATCAAGCCGGCGCTGCCCCGGGTCACCGATTTGTTTCAGACTTATATGCGCGAACTGCGTCCAAGTGATCTCAACGGTTCAGCCGGGTTATTCCGCCTGAAGGAAGAACTGACCAAACGGGTGAATGCTGTGATCTCGCCTGATCATGTCAATGCGGTGCTGTTCAAGGAAGTCGTCATCCAGTGAGGAGTGTCGCTGTTTTTGAAGTTGCTACATCATATGCCGCAAGCTCGTATCAGGAGCTTCAAATCGCAAGCGGCACTCCAAGGAACGAACTTCGGAAACGGGCGCTAGCGCGGAAACGGGATCATGGCGGACGATAGCGATCAGATTGATCAGGATGCAATCGCAGCCCAGTGGGAAGCCTCGCTCGACTCGGAGGATCCAGCCGAAGCGGCGAAGTCCGCTGCCGCGAATGAACTCACGGACGCGATGGCGGAACAATGGGCCGCCATGGTCGACGACGGCGGCCGCGATTTCGGCAGCGGCAAAAACGGCGGCGAGCGGGTTCTGTCGCAGGAGGAAATCGACAACCTGCTCGGCTTTAGCGTCGGCGAGATCAACGTCGACGACAATTCGGGCATTCGGGCGATCATCGACTCGGCGATGGTGTCGTATGAGCGCCTGCCGATGCTGGAGATCGTGTTCGATCGCCTGGTGCGGCTGATGACGACGTCGCTTCGCAATTTCACTTCCGACAACGTCGAGGTCTCGCTTGATCGCATCACCTCGGTCCGCTTTGGCGACTACCTGAACTCGATACCCCTGCCGGCGGTGCTCAGCGTGTTCAAGGCCGAGGAGTGGGAGAACTTCGGACTGGCGATGGTGGATTCCAGTCTGATCTACTCCATGATCGACGTGTTGCTGGGTGGCCGTCGCGGCCAGACCTCGCTCCGCATCGAAGGGCGGCCCTACACGACGATTGAAACCAATCTGGTAAAGCGGCTGGTGGAGGTTGTTCTGGCCGACGCGGAGCAGGCGTTCCGGCCGCTTTCGCCAGTGTCGTTTTCGATCGACCGTCTCGAAACCAATCCGCGGTTCGCGGCGATCACCCGTCCGGCCAATGCGGCGATCCTGGTCCGGCTGCGGATCGACATGGAAGATCGTGGCGGCACCATCGAACTGCTGCTTCCCTACGCCACCATTGAGCCGATCCGCAACGTTCTGTTGCAGATGTTCATGGGTGAAAAGTTCGGCCGTGATCCGATCTGGGAAAGCCACCTCGCCACCGAGATCTCGCAGGCGCAGATCGCCGTGGACGCTGTGTTGTATGAGGCCGAAATCCCGCTCAAGCAGCTTATGACCCTGAAGGTCGGCGACACCCTTGCGCTTGAGATGCGGCCCGATGCGTCGGTGGCGGTTCGGTGCGGCAGCGTTACGCTCACCGAAGGCCGCATGGGGCGGGTCGGCGACCGCGTCGCCATTCGCGTGTCGAGACATTTGCGCAAACCGAACACCACCTTCGCCATGTTCGAGAGAGCGGACGAGCAGACCAAGATGATGGAGGCCCAATGAACCACTCTTTCGGATTAGCGATCGAGAGCCTTGTTGCGGTTCTTCTCGTTCTGACAATCGGTTACTGCATGCTACTGAACAAGCGGCTGAAGCGGCTGAGGGCGGATGAACAGTCGCTCAAGGCGACGATCAGCGAACTGATCACGGCGACCGAGATCGCCGAGCGCGCCATCGGCGGGCTGAAGCACACGGTGCGCGACGTCAACGACAATCTCGGTAACCAGATTTCGTTGGCCACCGATTTGTCGCGACAGTTGGCGAAGCAACTGGCTGAGGGCGATGCCGTCATGCGGCGGTTGACAAGGATCGCGCTTGCGGCGCGTCCGCCGGCGGCCCCGGAACCGGAGGCCGTGACGAGTGATGCCCGCTCTGTCGCAGCCGCGGCGCGGGCATTTTCCGAACGCAAAAGGACGAACGGCCTCGCTGCATGAGTGCTTTCAGGGACATCCGGGTCATTCCCGTCGTAGCGGCTGCGATCTTCGGCCTCGCGGTGCTCAAGGTCGCGGGGCTCGTGATCGACGGCGGCTATGTCCTCGATGTCCGGCGGGATTCAGCCCGTCCATCATGGGCGCAGGAGAATTTGAACTTTCCAGGCGCAGCTCCGGACGCGGGCGACATCACCGGATCGGTCGAGGCGAAGAACAAAGACGCCGCCGGCAAGGACAGTGCGGGAGAAGATAAGGCGAAGCAAGAAGAACCCGCCCAGGCAGCAGACACGCCGGGCGTGGCGAAGGTAGGCACTCTCCCCAAGCCGGGTCAGTCTGTGTCGCCCTCCGAGCGGGCCATCCTCGAGCGCCTTCAGAGCCGGCGACAGGAAATTGAAGCACGTGCTCGGGAAATTGACATTCGCGAAAGCCTTTTGCAAGCCGCTGAACATCGCATCCAGGGCCGCGTCGAGCAGATGAAGGGCATCGAAGCGCGGATCGCGACCGCGACCGCGGAGAAGAACGAGGCCGAGATTGCTCGCTTCAAGGGTCTCGTGACGATGTACGAGAACATGAAGCCGAAGGAGGCGGCCAAGGTGTTTGACCGGCTGGAAATGCCGGTACTGTTCGAGATCGCCTCGAAGATCGCGCCGCGCAAGATGTCGGAGATTCTCGGTCAGATGTCTCCCGAGGCTGCGGAACGGTTGACGGTCGAACTGGCGCGCCGTGCGAGCGGTGGCAACGCAACCGCGGCCTCCAATCTTCCGAAGATCGAGGGCCAGCCGACGCAGTCGACTCGCAACTAGTGGTCCGTTCTAATATTCGCATTCCGCTTCAGCGAGCCTCCTTGCGAAGGTTAGAATCAAAGGACCGCTAGCAACTATTGGGTTTCCAATGGAGTTTTGAATTTAACATTCGCTTGCCGGCTTTGCTGCGACGTCGGTAGCGAATGTCAAATTTACTCCACGAGGATCGTTGTTTAACAAGTCCTTAATTCCACAATCCTAGTGTTCGGTCTGACCGGCGTGCGAGCGTCCGGTCACGGATTCGAGTCGAGAGACTATCTGGAATGGCGCGGACGATTGCCGCTCGATGTTGGTCGCAAGCGCGCGCTTGCGCGCGGCGGCTTCGGCGCGACTTTATTCCGGCGTTCGCGACAGCCGTGCTGCTGCTGGCCGCGGCGTTTCCCGATGCAAGTCGCGCGCAGGTGGTCCAGGGAGAGGCGAGCTTTGTGGCGGCGAACGGTTTCGCGCGCCTCGTGCTTACGCTCGAGGATGATGTCGATTCCGAGGTGACGGTGGCGGGTACCGTCCTTCTGATCCGATTCAAGCGGCCGGTGGATATTCCCGTCGACAGGATCTCGGACGCGGTGCCGGACTATGTCGGCTCGGCGCGCCGCGATCCGGATGGTTCGGCCATTCGTCTGGCGCTGGCGCGCAAGGTCACCGTCAATACAATGACCGCCGGCGAGCGCGTCTTCATCGATTTGATGCCTGACGGCTGGAAGGGGCCGCCGCCTGAATTGCCGCAGGAGGTGGTTCGAGAACTGGCGGAACGTGCCCGCGCCGCCGAGCGCGCCTTGCGCGAACAGCGCAGCCTCGAAGCGGCGAAGAAGCGGTCACCGGTTCGCGTGCGCGCTTCGTTGCAGCCGACCTTCGTGCGCTATGTTTTTGAGCTGCCGGACGGCAGCGGTGTCTCTTCCAACCTCAATGAGCAAACGCTTGCGTTGCTGTTCAAGCCTGCGCTGACGTTCGATCTGGCGGATGCGAAACTGGTGGCGCCAGCCAATATCGGCTCAATCGCGCAGAAGGTCGACGGCGAGGGCTCGCGGATCGAAATAAAACTGATCGGCGATGTCGATGTGCATTCGTTTCGTGAAGAGAAGAGCTACATCGTCGATATCGGCTTTCAGCAGACCGGCAAACCGATACTGCCGGTGCCGCTCGCGTCAACCGAAGCTCGGCCGCAGGGCGCTTCCGCCGAAAAGGCAGCCGAGATTCCGCCGCCGACCTCTCAGACGATTGCGGAGCAAGCCGGGCTGACGGTTCGGCCTCCGGCGTCTGATGTCAAACCCGCGCCGGCGGCAAAAACTTCCGAAGCCGCGCCGGCTATCGCTGCACCCCTCGCATCTGTTCAGTCTCCGGTCGAAAAACCGGTTGCCGCCGCAGAGCCCTCCACCGCTCCTTCAAAGGCGGAGGTTTCAGAAGCGAAGCCGGCAGAGGAGAAGCCAGCAGAAAATATTGCTATCAAGCAGGACTCCGTAAAGGCCGCGGCGGCGTCGGAGCCTGCGATCGCTCCGGCGCCATCAAGAAAGGCAATCGCGCATGACGCTGTGACCCTCGACGCTGAGAGACGCACCGAGGGTTTTCGTCTGACGTTCGGATTCGGCGCGCCGGCGCCGGCCGCGCTGTTCCGGCGGGCCGATACGGTGTGGCTGGTGTTCGACTCCGAGCAGCCGATCGATACCGGTGCGATTCAAAAGGAGGGCGGGTCGCTCATCACCGACATCGATCGCCGTCCCTTGAACAACGGGCAGGCAATTCGTATCCGCCTGGCTCGTCCGCAATTGGCCGCCCTCTTGGCCGGAGACTCGAAGGGGTCTGCATCCACCGCGGCGGGCGAGAGCTGGATCGTGACGTTTGCCGATGCCGTACAACAGCCATCGCGCGCGCTTTATGCACAGCGCGATGTGATCGATCGGGCTCACGCAAGCGTCACTGTGCCGCTCGCAGGCCCCGGCAAGCTGCACCGGATCGTCGATCCCGACTCGGGCACTGCCCTGATGGTCGTGACCGCGCTGCCGCCGGCGCGCGGCTTTGTCAGGCGTCAGCAATTCGTGGAGTTTTCGCTGGGTGAATCGATCCATGGCGTGGTGGTCGAGCCAAAGTCCGACGATATTGCCGTCGAGGTCGCCTCCGACAAGGTCACGGTGACCCGACGGGGCGGTCTTACCCTGTCGGCGGCTAATGCCGCGCCCGAGCGCGCGGCAACGGCTCAGCCGATCTTCGATGTCGAGCAATGGCAGAAGGACAGCAAGGCCGATCTCTTCAAGCGGCTCGATGAACTGGTCGACGCCGCGTCGACGGCGGGTGACGATGATGCGCGGGCCACGGCGCGGATCGACCTCGCCCGGTTCTACATGGCGCGCGGCTTCTATCACGAAGCCAGGGCGGTTCTTGACCTCGCATTGTCCGAACGGAATCCCGGACAGGAAGATCCGGTTCTGCTGATCGTACACTCAGTTGCAAGTTCGCTGACGAACTATACGGCGTCGGCTATGCGGGATCTCGCTAATCCGGCGATCGGAGCCAATTACGATTCTCAACTCTGGAAGGCACTTGCGCTCGCGCAGCAGCATAAGTGGGCGGAAGCACGGGAGAAGTTCAAAAACGCTCATTTCGCCATATCGGTATTGCCAATCGATTTGCAGCGCGCGATCGTCGCTGCTGCGATGCGAGCCTCGCTTGAGGTCGGGGATTTTTCCGGGGTCGCTTCGTGCAGCAGTGATCTCGACGCGCTCGGCATTCCCGACGAGTTGAAGCCCCGGATTACAGTCATGCGCGGACGGCTGTCGGAAGCGCTCGGGCGCGACAAGGATGCGCTTGCTCAGTACAAGGAGGTGATGGCCTCGCCGGACCGCGAAGCCGCGACCGAGGCGCAGCTTCACAACATCGCGTTGCGACAGAAGCGCAACGAGATCAAACCGGAAGATGCGCTGCGCGATCTCGAAACGCTGTCGGTGATGTGGCGCGGCGATAGGCTGGAAGTGCAGACGCTGAAAATGCTGATGGCGCTCTATATCGATACCGGCCGCTATGCGGAGGCGCTGGCGGCGTCAAGGACGGCCACGCGGCTGGAACCGGACTCCGCGGTGTCACGCCAGATTCAGGATGACGCGGCGGCGCTGTTCGCCCAGCTCTTCCTCAGCACGAAAGGCGACAATCTTCCGCCGGTCGATGCGTTGGCGATGTTCTACGACTTTCGCGACCTGACTCCGATTGGCCGTCGCGGCGACGAGATGATCCGCCGGCTCGCGGATCGTCTGGTCGCCTTCGATCTGCTCGATCAGGCGGGCGAACTCCTGCAATACCAGATCGATCATCGGCTGGAGGGTGCAGCACGCGCGCAGGTCGCCGCGCGGCTGGCAATGGTCTATCTGATGAACCGCAAGCCGGACCGGGCAATCTCCGCACTTCGCACGACGCGGATCGCGGATCTCGCCGGTGAATTACGTCAGCAGCGCTTGCTGCTCGAAGCGCGCGCGCAGAGCGATGTCGGCCGCCGCGATCTCGCGCTCGACATCATCTCAAATCTCGCCGGGCGTGAGGCGATTCGTCTGCGGTCCGATATTTACTGGGCGTCTCGGCGCTGGCGCGAGGCGTCCGAACAGGTCGAGCTTTATTACGGCGAGCGCTGGCGCGATTTCAAACCGCTCAAGCCGAACGAGAAGAGCGACATCATTCGCGCTGTCATCGGCTACGCGCTCTCCGAGGACGCGCTTGGGCTTGCGCGCTTCCGCGAAAAATATGCACCGCTGATGAACGGCAGCGCCGATAAGGTCGCTTTTGATATCGCGAGCAAGCCGGCGGCGGGCAACAGCGCCGAGTTCGAGCAGATTGCCAAGATGGCGGCGAAGGTGGATACGCTGAGTGGCTTCCTGCGCGAAATGAAATCGCGTTTTCCCGACATGACGACAAAAACGGCGCCGCCGCCCGAAGAGGCAGCGGCAGATCCGTCTCCCACGGGCACGCTACCGCAGATCGTCGGATCGGAGCGCGCCGAGGCATCACGCTGACGGATGTGTGTACCCGACGCGGGGTCATCGCCGCATGAGTAGGCCGACTTGGACGAATGGGATGCCTTCGTCGCCTACCGCCCGCTCGACATTCAAGGACGCATGGAAGAAGCGGACGGCGCAGACAGAGCGATCAACGCCGTCTATCGCCGCGAGCGCGCGATCCTGCGGGAACGAGATCTGGTTTTTCGACGTGACGACGAAGGCCGCTGCCGCCGGAAGAGGCGAAGGCAGATCCGCACGCACTTAAGATCTTCCTTCGCTTTTGATGAAGTGAGAAGCGATGCTCCATCTCTTGTTTGATGTGTGGATTTCAATCGCGTTGAGCACTTCGTCGAGATCAACTGCTATCGCACGCAGTCCTACGACAAACGATGACACCGCCATCAAGTTTTCCTTCAATTGATGCCCGAAGCGAAACCGCGAGTGGTACAGAATTCTGTGCAGCCGCCCTTGCGCGCTCAAGATATTCTTTTGCTTTTGATGAAGTGAGAAGCGATGCTCCCTCTCTTGTTTGATGCATGGATTTCAATCGCGTCGAGCACTCCGTCGAGATCGACTGCTGTCGAACGCAGTCCTACGACAAGAGATGACACCGCTATCAAGTTTGTCTTCAATTGAAGCCAAAAAGCGAAGTCGCAAGGCGGTACAGAATTCTGTGCAGTTGCCTTTACGCACTCAAGATCTTCTTTCTCCGCTTATGATGGAGTCAGAAGTATTCTTATGTTTTGTTCGATGCTCTCTGCGTGTTGACACCATACAACGTCGACATCATACAATGCGAAATATGCCGATAGACACATCGACAAGCTATCGGATTGAGGCATCTTCCTACTTTAGATGATCATTGTTTTTGAGTGGTCGCATCGTTCCTCATTGATGAGGAGTGTGCGGCATGCGCGGACGGCTGCGTCGATCCAGGACTGCGTGAAACGTTTTTCGAATGTTGCAGCTCAGCGGATCCGAACCCGCCATGACAGAGCAACTTGGGGGTGATATGAATTTGATGAAGAGTTCTTTCCTCGGTTCGACGGCAGGACTGGTTTTCCTGTCCATCGTTCTGCTTGTCGCCATTCCTCCGAATCTTGCGCATGCACAGGGCGACGAAGGCCAGGGTCCTGGCCATGGCCATGCCGTAGCCCAGAACGGAGATGCTGAGCCGAAGCCGCAAACCTGGCCTCAGTTCAAGGCGACCACGCCAACGCCGCTGTACTCGCTCTACGACACACTCGGACGACCCGACAATCTCACGATTAACGGCTCTATTCGCGCCCGTGGTGAAGGGCTCGCCAACCAATTTCGTCCGGCGCCTGCCGCGCGTGATGACTATTTGGCCTCGTTCTTCACCAATATTTTCGCCGAGTACAATCTCGGCACGGTGAAGATCGGCGCGGAGCTGTTCGATAGCCGTGGCTACGGCGAGCCGCGAAACTCGGCGGTCTCCACCAATGAGGTGAACGCCCTCGAACTCGGCCAAGCCTATCTTAACGTCGATCTCTCCGATGTCCTGCACGATGGATCGAGGAGCAGTCTCACCGCCGGCCGGTTCACGAAGGACATCGGCTCACGCCGCCTCGTGGCGCGCAATTTAATGCGCAACACCATCAACTCCTTCACCGGCCTGTCCTACGACTGGAAGGGCACGAACAAAGATCAGATGACCCTGCTCTGGACCATGCCGCAGACCCGGTTGCCCGATGACACACGAGGCATCCGCAACAATACGATCGAGCTCGACTCGGAGAGCCCGGACTTTCAACTGTTCGGCGGTTCCTATACCTTCGCGAAGGTGTTCGGCGGATCGTTCGAGGTCTATGGCTACGGCCTGTACGAGCAGGATACTGGGACGACGGGTCCGCAATCGGTGCAGACCCGAAACCGTCGCCTGTTCACTCCTGGCGCGCGGTTGGCGCGGGCGAAGAAGCCCGGGCAGTGGGACTACGATTTCGAGGCGATCTACCAGACGGGTCTCGCCCGGGAGACGACTGCCGTCACCGACACGCGCGACCTCAAGGTGTCGGCCTACTTCTTCCATGGCGAGGCGGGCTATACCTTCGCTGCGCCCTGGCTGCCGCGGGTCGCGCTGCAATACGATCACGGCAGCGGCGACAGCAGAAACCCTAATACCTTCACCCGTTTCGACAGTCTGTTCGGCGTCCGCCGCGAATACAACCCAGTCGACCTCTACGGGCCGCTGCAGCGATCGAACATGATCTCACCGGCGATACGCTTCGAGGTCACGCCGAGCCCGATCTGGGATGCCTTCTTCGCCTACCGCACGCTTTTCCTGGCGGATCGCACCGACAGCTTCGGCCTCACACAGGTACGGGACCGTACCGGCCGATCCGGGAACTTCGCCGGCCAGCAGATCGAGGCTCGTCTGCGATACTGGGTTGTCCCCGATGCCATGCTATTTGAAACGGGGGCAGCCTATTTGTTTAAAGGTCGGTTTCTGCAGGACGCTCCCAACGCACCCAACACGGCCGACACCGTCTACGGCTATCTCCAGACGAGCTTCTTCTTTTAAAGTAACGACCGTGCCGGCCCAACAGCAAATGCCTGTGGGCCGGCATCATCTGCAGTCATGTCCCGACGGCAGAATAGAAGGACGGTCGGCAGTTGCCGGGTGAAACCCTCGTCACCCTGTTCAATCATCGCGCGGCGGCAACATAACATAACGATACCAGCCAAGGGATCCGACCTCGGCCGGACGCGCGAGCCGTCGCGAGTCGATTCCGCGCAAGAATATGTTCGAGGCGTCGCTCGCATCTTCCGCGCCCCGCGCCGTACCTGTTCGCGCTCGTGCATCGATATCCCTTGTTTGATGCGTGGACTTCAACCGCGCCGAGCACTCGTTCGAAAATCAACTATTATCGAACGCGCCCTATGACAAAGCGATGACAGCTCGCATCAAGCCTGCTTTTCATTGATGCCCTAAGCGAAACCGCAAGGTAACGCAGAGTTTTGTGCAATCTACTTTACTTAAGACCTTCTTTCTTTTCATTTATCTCTTGTTTGATGCAGCCTGCATGTTGACACCGCGCTGTACGATGTATAGCGAGAAACATATCGATAGGCTATCGGCCGGGGGGCATCCCGAGTCGTCCTGTTTTTAGATGATCGCTGTTCTGGGTGGCCGCGCGCGTTCCTCGCTAACGAGGAGCGCCCCGGCATGCGCGGACGGCTGCGGTCAGCCAACGACTGCGCGAAACGTTTTTCGAATGTTGCGGCTCAGCGGGGATCCGAACCCGC